>JAJAZG010000260.1 GCA_026785865.1 Pseudanabaena sp. CAN_BIN31 | reverse complement strand
GGTAAATCTTCGTCGCCCTCTGGCGATTTTAGTTCAACGCAGCCTTTTGTTGTGACCTTAATTGTTCGTGCTGCGATTCTGGGCGTGAGTGCGATCGCGGGTATGTTTATAGGCTTAGCGATCGCCTTTATGCGTCCAGACCTAGTATGGCAACCATCTTTTAGCTTTCTAAGTTACAAAAAGCAGCAATTTACGCTATCTGCTGATGCTTTATTTGATGCAAATAAAGCAAGCATTCGCCCTGAAAGTTTTCGATTACTGGATGAAGTTGCCGCACAATTACCATTAGAAAAAGGTAAACGGGTAAGAATTAATGGTCACATGGATTTGAGCAGTACGCGGGATGAGCTAACTCTGTCCTATTTACGCGCGTCGGCAGTTAAAGATTATTTGGCAAGACTGCGTGGCGAACAAACCTATTATTGGATGGTGATCGGTTATGGCGCTAGTCGTCCTTTAGCTAATAGTGCTGGTGACGGTAACAGCAAAAGTAACCGCCGCATTGAGATTTTTGTGGACGATTAAAATATGCAAATCACCTTTCTCGGTACTAGTTCGGGTGTGCCTACACGCGGACGCAATGTTTCTAGTGTGGCGGTGCGTTTACCTCAACGCGCCGAAGTTTGGCTGCTCGATTGTGGCGAAGCAACCCAGCACCAATTATTACGAAGCGATGTGAAGATTAGTCAGATCACGAAAATTTTTGTGACGCATATGCATGGCGATCATATTTTTGGTTTGCCAGGCTTACTCGCAAGTTGTGGGATGGCGGGGAATGTCAGCCATATTGATATTTATGGTCCCGTGGGTTTGGGTGATTATCTTGATGCTTGTTTGCGCTACAGCGAGACCCGCCTCTCCTATTCGATTAAGGTGCATAAGGTCAAAGCGGGGCTGGTATGTGGGGATTCAGAATTTTACATGATGGCTGCTCCCCTTAAGCATAAGGTGACAGCCCATGGTTATCGATTGGTAGAACGCGATCGCGCTGGTAAGTTTGATGTTGATAAGGCGATCTCGATGAATATTCCCTCAGGCCCAATTTTTGGAGAACTAAAGCAGGGTAAAACGGTGACACTTCCTGATGGGCGCAAAATTGATGGCAAACAGTTTTGTGGCGCTCCCCAGATTGGGCGCAAGATTGCCTATTGTACGGATACGATTTTTTGTGATAGCTCGGTGGAGCTGGCGCAAGATGTTGATGTGCTAATCCATGAGTCCACTTTTGCTCACAAAGATTCAGATATGGCTTTTCAGCGTTTGCACTCGACCAGCACGATGGCAGCGCAGGTGGCGCTATTAGCTAATGCAAAGCAATTAATCATGACTCATTTCAGTCCACGCTATGCTCCCGGTAATCCGATTTTGTTAGAAGATTTAGTTAGCGAAGCCAGAATGATTTTTGCAAATACCATTCCTGCTCACGACTTCATGACCTATGAGATTGCTCCATCGCAAGCATAAACAAAGCGCTGCTTTGTTTATGCTTGCGATGGATTAACAAGGGGCTTAAGCCCCTTGTTTTTTTTAACGAAATGGAATGATTTCCGCATTTACACCTGATTGGGATAGTTTCTGCACCAATTCATTGGCGGTAGGGCGATCGCTATAGGCTCCAACTTGCAGCATACTTCGACCACTACGCAAAAACCGAAAAGCATCTGGAACAATCGTTTTCACCCTTTGCGTAACTATTGTTGAAGTTGTAGGAACAATCACCCGATATTGAAAAAGCTTGCCCGTTATGGGATCGAGGGTTGCGGCTGGGGGTAAAGCTGCAACCACTTGAGGATACCTTACAGGACTGCTATAGTCGCGCTCAATGATGATTGTCGTTGGCGAGTTGTTAGAATTGGTAGAAATAACAGGATTGGGTAATCCTTGGCTAGGACTAGGCAGCTTTGCTGGCACAAATACTGTAGTCGGCATAGGTCGAGGATTTGATTGAATGGGAATTGCTGTTCCTGTATTCGTCGATGATCTGGGAATCGATGGAAGTGGTGCGGGAGAAATAGAAGCGATCGCATTCGTAATTGGCGATCGCGAAGCCCTAAGATCGAGCAATCCCCTAACTCGTGATTGATTGATTTGATTGCCAACAGCCGTTAAGGGAATAGTTGTGGCGTTGTTAATATCAAATTCACGATTGTTTCTAAAAGTATTATTTCCTAAAGAAATCGTTGTGCCAAGATCGGGGCGAGGCGAGCCATTAGCACTACTGAGAACGACTAGACCGTTACGCTGATTATCTGCGATCGCATTGCCGCGCAATGTTGGTTGAGCTGTATTAGAAATAATAATCCCATCAACGTTTCGCGAAATATTGTTATTGGTTAGAACAACTTGAGACTGCTGTCCAATCGATAGTCCAAAGCCAGTATTCTCAAATTTATTATCGCGAATATCCCCTGTACTTGTGCCAAGAGCAGAAATTCCACTACCTGTATTGCCAGTAAATAGATTGTTGCCAATATAGGCATTAGCACTGCCTGTGAGGAAAATGCCATCGTGGGTACTGCGGACAAAACTATTGTTAGCGACAATCACATTGCGACTGGACTCTAGCCAAAGTCCATAACCGCGAGGATTACTATTAGTGATCGTAATACCTTCTATGCGTGAGTTATTTGCGGCTGCGATCGCAATATTTTGACTAGCAAAGGTAGGACTAACAAAGCGTCCACCACCACTAATGACCACACTATTTCCATTCGTACTAGGATTCCCGCGCAAAATCGCACCTTGAGGAAGCCGAATCGGAAAATTTTCGCCAGTGGCTGCGCTATATGTGCCATTGTTTAACTGAAAGATTGTACCTGCTTCAGGATTAGCTGCGATCGCGGCAGTCAGCGTCCGAAAAGCTTGATCTGGTGCGCCTGCACCAACGGTGTCAGCACCTTGAGGAGATACATAGACAATTTTTTGTTGAGCAGTCTGCGCCGAAGCAATGGAAGGGGCAGTGAGCGACAATACAAAAACTATATTAATAAGACTAGGACAGGGAAACTTATTCATATTGAGATACCCAAGAGACATCTGGCAAACATGTCTAACTAGACTAGCAGCAAGTTGCTTTTGTTTCATACAAAAAAAAGGAGGTGCATCGCACCTCCTTTTTTAGATTTTTGATTAAGCTGAAGTTACAGGCTCTTTAGCAAGAAACTTCTCTAGTTCACTAATTGCCTCCGCATCAACTTTCTCTTGCATAGGACAAAACTTCGGTCCACACATCGAGCAGAACTCTGCGGTTTTATAAATATCCGCAGGCAAGGTCTCATCGTGATATTCCTTAGCACGTTCTGGATCGAGAGATAGCTCAAATTGCTTGTTCCAATCAAAGTTATAACGCGCTATTGAAAGCTCATCATCGCGATCGCGGGCATTAGGACGATGACGTGCAATATCCGCAGCATGAGCCGCAATCTTGTATGCAATCAAGCCATTACGCACATCTTCCGCATTAGGCAAACCAAGGTGTTCCTTCGGTGTGACATAGCAAAGCATAGCAGTGCCATACCAACCAGCCATCGCTGCACCGATCGCAGAAGTGATGTGGTCATAACCAGGAGCAATGTCAGTTACGAGTGGACCAAGTACATAGAAAGGAGCTTCAGAGCATTCTTCCATTTGCTTACGCACGTTGAACTCGATCTGATCCATTGGTACATGTCCAGGTCCTTCGACCATGACTTGAATGTCATGTTCCCACGCACGACGAGTTAGCTGTCCGAGTGTCTTCAGTTCAGCAAGTTGCGCCGCATCAGAGGCATCATGCAAACAACCTGGACGAAGTGAATCGCCTAAGCTGAAAGATACATCATGCTTTTTGAAGATTTCGATGATGTCATTGAAGTGGGTGTAGAGAGGATTTTGCTTATGGTGATGCAACATCCAACGAGCAAGGATACCGCCGCCACGAGAGACGATGCCCGTGAGACGATTTTTGACAAGTGGAAGATGCTCGATCAAAATTCCAGCATGGATAGTTTGATAGTCTACACCTTGCTCAGCGTGCTTCTCAATGATATGCAAGAAGTCATCAGGGGTGAGATTTTGCATTGTGCCATGCACACTTTCGAGTGCTTGGTAAATGGGAACCGTACCGATAGGAACAGGTGAAGCATTAATAATCGCAGTACGGATCACATCTAGATCACCGCCACCTGTTGTCAAGTCCATGACCGTATCTGCGCCATACTTGACAGATAGATGTAGCTTCTCAATTTCTTCGTTAATATCGGAACTGTTTGGCGATGCGCCGATGTTGGCATTAACCTTGCATCGGAAAGCAATCCCAATTCCCATTGGCTCAAGATTGGTGTGATTCTTGTTCGCGGGAATGATTGCCCGACCTCTAGCAACTTCAGCGCGTACCAGTTCGACTGGTAGATTTTCACGCCATGCTACGTACTGCATCTCTTCAGTGATGATGCCTTGACGAGCGCAATGCATTTGCGTACCGCGATATTCTCCACGCATTTTGGGCGCAGAGCTAGTTTTCAATCCAACTGTCATGTAAATTTCCTCAAATAATGTGCTTTCCTACGCCGATGTCAATCGGTTCAGGTTCTAAGGATCTGCTCTCAGTCTAGTATTTCTAGACACTCCCAGCGTTTTGAGATCATAGCATTTTAAAGCTAGAAACTGTCGCAAAACCAAAGACGCTAGCGGCGGTGCGACGCGCCGCCTCTAGCTTCTTTGGTAAGAATTGTTAGTTTCGGGCGCGAAAGCGCCGCACTACCAGTTCTTGTATAGGCTTATTCAAAATCAATATTGTCGTAAAGATCGGCTATTTGGATCTGCAAATCCAAGAATTTCAAAGAGAGTGTAACGGCTGGATCATCGTATTCTGAAAACAACCATTGATTGACGGCGGTTTTAACGTGATGTTCAACATGGATACGGTATTGATCAATCAAGAGATATTCCTGAAAAGTATCGATGGTTCGATATGCAGCGAATTTTTCACTGCGATCGTAATTTTTCGTAGATCGAGATAAAACTTCCGCGATAAAGCAAGGATTTGTAATTGTGTCTTTGCGTCCAATTTGCATTTCCAAAGGTTTAGCGGCAACCATTACATCAGGATAGGTATGTTGAGTGAAAGCGGGAATCCAAAGTCTTTGATCTGCCGAAAAAAGGCGGTAGGGCTTTCCTCGTAGCAATGGTTTGAGAAATGCCAGTAGATTAACTGCAATTTCATTATGGTTTGGGGTTCCGCCAGTCATCGAAATAATTTCTCCATTACGATATTCGCTGCGAGTTTCGGCATTTACCTCTAGCTCTAGGTATTCTTCGACAGTGTAAGTCTTTTTAGGAGTTGGAGTGGCAATTTGAGTAATCATCATGATTTAACGCCGATCGCGTCCTGATAGGATTTGTTTAAAATATGGCTGGGTAGATTTGAGACATTTTTGCAGTTCGGGTGTGGTATCTATTGCTGATTTGGCATCACGTTTGTAGACAAGTCCTCCTTTGACAAATCGCCCGACTAGTTTGCCGAAGGCTATTTTGTCGGGACTATAAGCATATTGTTGAATCGACAGATCTACTGAGTTACCCTTCTTTGGCTCTTGCAAACTATAAACTTCGTAATCAATACCTGTCTGATAGCGCGGTATGACTAACTTCAGCGAAACAATCATCGAGCCGTTGGGTGAAAATCCTTGATAACAAACGCGATCGCGATCTTTATCACCTGTAGGGCTAGCTTGTTTTGCTATGCGAATGTACCGCGAACCACCACTCCAATAAAGTCCTTCTTCAAGTGCTTGGACATCACTGGATATACTAAAGACGCTCAGGGCGATCGCGACAATACTATAAAAGACTTGCTTCATAATCTCTACTCAAAAATCTGAGATATCAAACAAGCAAAGTCTGGCAATAAAGGTGAAGTGAGCGTATCACTCGCAAATAGAGTCATCGCCAGTTTGAGAATGCCATTTTCGCGACGATAAACTTGGATTTGCTTGGTTCGCCAATCCGCAATCCAATATTCCAATACTCCCCGTGATGAATAAAGTTTTAGCTTAACTTCGCGATCGCGTTTTTCATTTTCCGTTCCCGCCGATAGCACCTCGATCACCAGATCGGGCGCACCACGAAAATGTCCTGTATCATCAATCAGAGCCGCATATTTCTCTTTGGTCATCCACATGACATCAGGAATAACATCATCATTGTCTCCAAAGATCAAGCCTGCACCAATTACGGTATATCCCAATCCCGTTAATTTTGACCAAGCTTTGAGTTCGTAGCAGAAATTACCACATGTATCTTGATGTTTGTTATGAGGCGCTCTGGTCACGTAAAATTCTCCGTCAATGATCTCGTAACGGTTGTTGTTATCTGGTAATAGCTCTAAGTCAGCACTTGTCCACAGAAGTTGCGCCTCTCGCTGGGAGATTAGGGCTTCAGGAGTAATGCTAGTAATTGAGGCTTCGGGGGTAGCGATCGCTTGAGTCATGATGGATGCCTAAGATACGCGATATGGTCATAGTATAGCAATTGTCGGAATCACGGATTAGGCGGATTATGATTACTCTAGTTACAGGCGCAACTCGCTCAGGCAAAAGTGAATGGGCAGAACACTTAGCATTGCGATCGCAAAAGTCAGTAATCTAT
>JAJAZG010000259.1 GCA_026785865.1 Pseudanabaena sp. CAN_BIN31 | reverse complement strand
TTGCTAGTCAAGCTGGTGAAGATTATGACTTAAGCAAAATTTTTGAGAATACGTTGGTGCAAGTACAGCCCACGCTCGCCGTTACCTTAGTCGATAACCATGATTCTCAGCCGTTGCAGTCCTTAGAGTCAATCGTTGAAGCTTGGTTTAAGCCCCTTGCCTATGCGCTGATTTTGCTGCGTCAAGAAGGATATCCTTGTATCTTTTACGCTGATTACTACGGCGCACATTATAAAGATTGGGGTAAAGATGGCAATGAGTACGAAATCTGGATCGAGAGCCATCAATGGTTACTAGATAAGTTTCTATCAGTACGCCAAACCTATGCCTACGGCGAGCAGTTGGACTATTTCGATCATCCCAATACGATTGGCTGGACGCGATTAGGCGATAAAGAACATTCTGGTGGTATGGCAGTAGTGCTGAGCAACGGCGAGGATGGGCGAAAATGGATGAATGTCGGTCATCCCAATAGTGTTTATATAGATATTACTGAACATGTGGATGAGTCGACAACAACAAATGATGAAGGCTGGGCGGAGTTTCGTTGCAATGGCGGCTCAGTCTCAGTATGGGTAAGAAACTAGGAAAGTGGCTTTGCGGCTTTTTTAGTTTCTTGCTACTCCCTTCCCAGTAAAAGATTAGACGTTGCGGCGCGGAGCGCCGCAACGCTAATTCTTAAATTTTAAGGGAGTATGAAAATAATTTTTTTGTTGAAAGTCAATCTAGAGCGTACTTTCAACAAAATTGATTTTTAAAATAAGAATTGCCGCGTTGATTTTTGATAGTCTTAAATAGGTATGCATAATAAAACGCAAAAGGCTGTAGCGATCGCCACAGCCTTTTGCGTTTTAAGAGTTTTCATGCTTACCTACTCAATATATAAATTTAATAACTTTACAATAAATAGAATTATGGCTCTCTATCGCTTAATTTATGTCAGTCAGGCGATCGCAGGACTAGAATATCCCGACTTTATTGAAATTTCGCAGAAGTCTGAATTCAATAACAAAAAAGTAGGGATTACAGGAATGTTGAGTTTTGGCGATTCGATGTTTTTGCAGGTACTAGAAGGTAGTCGGCGCACAGTTAGCCAAACCTATAATCGCATCCTGCTGGATAAGCGTCATGTTAATGCGGAACTGATTGATTTTTCGGAAATTGAGCATCGTAGCTTTAGTGTGTGGTCGATGAAGGTGGTACAGATTACCAATCAATCTGAAGTGCGCGATATTATTTTGAAATATTCGAGTTCAGATGTTTTTTCACCGATCTCAATGACAGGTGAGCAAAGTCTTAATTTTCTATTTGAACTGACTGAACTCTACAAAAAAGGGGCAATGGGTTAACCCTATATTTGTTGCTTCACCAACACCATGACCCGATTTACGGCATCCTGCACAAATATTTTGAGAAACTCATCACGGCGATTTAGTTGAAACTGGCGCTGTACTACTTCAGCAATACCGCCATCACCCCAATCGCGATCGCGGCTAAAATATTCGATAAAACTCTTACCAGCAATCCTTGTGAGATAGGCGGCTGTTACTGATTGAACTGTGGCTTTGAGAACCAGTCCCACCACGGTTACAGAAATTAACGTGGTGATGATTTGGACTACGCCTTTGACGATGCCGAGACTAACCAGAGTACGAGTGAGCGAATTTGCTAATTCTTTACCGCGATCAATATTGATTTCGCATCCGTAGACTTTGCCAATTTCGACAACCATTTGGGCGTTGATTGCGGCTGTGGCTAGCATATCGACAACGGGTAAAGGCGTGGCGAATACAACACCAACTACTAACCATTGGAACTTCTCCACGACTTTTTCAGCTTCGGCTTGTTGTTGTTGTGATAGAGCTTCACGGGTTTCTTCTGTCAATCTTTGCGATCGCAATAACACATTGTCGGCAACCAGTTCATCGCCTTCATAACTGAGAATGTCGAGAATACGCGTGAGTAGAGGCTGGATTTTGGGTGTGGGAGTGATGAATTCGCCAGATTCGAGCGTAATTGCCGTCGGGTTAGCGGCGATCGCAACGACATCTTCAGGTGCGATCAAATTTAAAACACGCGATCGCAGACTAGTTTGAATAATTTCGCGATCGCTTTTGGTGAGGCGATCAATTTTATTAAAAGCAAGAACTGTCCGCTTACCAATTTCAGTAAGCGCTTTGAGAACTTCATACTCCGATTGCCGCAAGTCATCATCAACGACAAATACAATCAAATCCGCTTCTGTGGCAATTTTTCGCGCTTCCTGTTCGCGATCGCTACCCAAGGCACTCGCTTCTAATATGCCTGGGCAATCGGTAAATTGTACGGGTATATCCAGATTTTGAAATCTTACAGGTGCATAAACTTTACCTAGTTGCGTAGTTCCCATCGTTGCACCGACTTCGCCTCGGCTTTCAATATCATGAACAGCCAAATCGAGTAATCCATTCACTAGCGAAGTTTTGCCTGCGGAGCCAACGCCGAACACGACTATGCGCAATTCTGGACGGATGAAATTCTTTTTGAGTTGTTCTGTTTGCTCAGAAAGCGATCGGCGCA
Organism: Pseudanabaena sp. CAN_BIN31; assembly: GCA_026785865.1. GTDB lineage: Bacteria > Cyanobacteriota > Cyanobacteriia > Pseudanabaenales > Pseudanabaenaceae > Pseudanabaena. The sequence goes on along the minus strand of JAJAZG010000259.1, from coordinate 5,930 downwards.
TTACCTCATCTTGGATTTGCTCGACCTGACGCTCTAATGCTTCAAGACTATCTTGAGCCGCTTCGATCTTGTCGGTGGGTGCTTTAGGAATCGGGCGTGGCTTAGATGGTTCTGCTTGAAATAGACGCAAATATCGCCAGAGAATAAAAAATAATCCTGCTAATGTTCCTATTACCAAGAGAACGACAAAGCCGCCCAAAATTGGTGACTAGATAGCAACAAGTTGATAAATTTGAAAAATGCGATCGAGTAAGGGAACGACAAACGAAATTACTAGCCCAGCACAGCTTAGAACTAATAGCGATCGCAACCAAGGAAATTTTTTTCTCATTAGTTTAAGAATGAGTTTTTATAGAAGATTGTTCGGCACGGCGTTTGCTCCACCATCGTGAGAAGGTTTTTTCTAATTCTGTCCACAAAATCAATAACATAACATTCATTTTATTTTTGCCAACAATCACGATGCTGGAGTCTCAGTCTAAGCTTATTAAAGTCTATGATACTTTCGCCTTATGGAATTACAGCAGTTTCCAATCAAATGAACCACAGTAAAAATTTTGAAAGGTTTGCAAAGCAACCCTTTCAAAATTTTTACTGGTTCTGGTTTGAGCGCAAAGCGCTATAAGAACAAAGCATGGTTGAGATCTTTCGCGATCGCAATTTAAAGTTAAAGTGAATGAAGACTAACTATTTAAAACCTTTATAAACCCTGCTCCGCTATGTCCTACGATACCTCTCGCACTGCCAAAGTCAACCGCAAAACTGGCGAAACTGAAGTTTCTGTGACACTCAATCTTGATGGTTCTGGCAAAGGAAATATCAATACTGGTATTCCCTTTCTCGATCATATGCTGTATCAGATTTGCTCTCACGGATTGATCGATCTCGACATTCAAGCCACAGGTGACCTATATATTGATGATCATCATACGAATGAAGATGTCGGCATTGTGTTAGGTCAAGCGCTCGGACAAGCATTAGGCGATCGCAAAGGTATTGCGAGATTTGGTCATTTTGTCGCTCCCCTCGATGAATCTTTGGTACAAGTCGCCCTCGATTTCTCTGGTCGCCCTTATTTGGTCTATGGCTTAGTAATTCCCAATCAGCGTGTCGGAACCTATGACACTGAGTTAGTGCGTGAGTTTTATCAGGCAGTAGTTAATCACGCGCAAATGACATTGCATGTGCGACTTTTAGAAAGTGGCAATTCGCATCACATTATCGAAGCATCTTTTAAAGCATTTGCGCGCGCCTTACGCATGGCGGTAGAAGTCGATCCGCGCTGCGCCAGTAATATTCCTAGCTCCAAAGGTGTTCTTTAAAATAAGAAAAGCACCATGCGGGTGCTTGTGAAAACAAGTTACTCACAACGGCAATTTTCGATATCCTCAACAAGGGGCTTAAGCCCCTTGCCTGTTCAAGCTGTCCAAAGGGTGCTTTTCTTATTTATCAACGTCCTGTTCTAACTGCATTAGCGAGATCCGTTAGAGTCTCAACGGTCTGCTCGAAATTAATACAACCATCCGTAATACTTTTGCCATATTCCAACTTTGCCAAGTCTTTCGGGAAAGGTTGTTTACCTCGATTGAGATGACTTTCGAGCATGATCCCCACAATATATTCCGAGCCTTCGCGCACTTGCTCACAGATATCTTGCAACACAATCGGCTGATTTTTGTAATCTTGACCGCTATTGTCGTGACTGCAATCAATCATCATGTGGGGCAGTAAATTGCGATCTCGTAGACGATTGGCGATCGCCTCAACATGCACTTTGTCATAATTTGGCCCTTGCTTACCGCCGCGCAAAACAATATGACCATCAGGATTACCAGTCGTGGTGACAATGCTAGATCGTCCCTCATTGCTGACACCGAGAAAACGGTGGGGCTGACGTGCCGAAAGTAGCGCGTTAATCGCCACATCAATGCCGCCATCTGTGCCATTTTTGAAGCCAACTGGCATCGATAAGCCTGAAGACATTTCACGATGAGTTTGGCTCTCAGTCGTTCGCGCCCCGATTGCTGTCCAAGAAATTAGATCGGCAAGATATTGCGGCACGATCGGATCGAGCAATTCTGTCGCACTGGGTAAGCCTAACTTTGCCACATCTAGCAATAGCTGCCGCGCCATGTGAAGTCCGTAATTAATATCAAACGTCCCATTCAAATGTGGATCGTTGATTAGTCCTTTCCAACCGATCGTGGTGCGAGGTTTCTCAAAATAAACCCGCATCACAATTTCCAGAGCGTCGCTCACCCCATCCCGAAATTTTGCTAATTTTTCGGCATATTCCCGCGCCGCCTTGACTTCGTGAATTGAGCAGGGGCCAACAACGACTAATAAGCGGCGATCGCTGCCATTTAAAATATTTCTGATTCTAGCTCTAGCGCTAGAGACGACCTTAGCGATCGCGGGGGTAATCGGTAATTCTGTTTTGATCTCGATCGGGGCTAACAACGGACAGGTTTCGACCACATGCAAATCGCTAGTCTTAAGTTGATCTAAAGTTTCGTTTAATTCCAATATATCTTTAGCAATCGGGTTTGCGAGTTCAGTTGATGACACGCTTTTGACTCCATATAAATATCTATCTATACTTTAACTTGAGTTCGCAACAAGTTTTAATCTTGCGCTATCAGCACTTAACTCACAAATCTGAAAGGGCAGGTTGCGGCGCAACCTGCCCTTTCGGTTTTAATTTATAATGCGGATAGAGAGACTCGAACTCTCACATCAAAGATACTAGAACCTAAATCTAGCGCGTCTACCAATTCCGCCACATCCGCTTGGTCAAGGTATTTTTTGTACCGAATCAAATAATACAGCAATCTTGGTAAATTGCGACATAATTTTTTAATAAAATTTCTTATTGTGCGATGAGAACATTGCGAAGCGTTGCCTTTACCTTCTCGGTTTTATTGATATACAATCAAATTTGGTTGTTAACATCTTTTTTAAACATGCTTGTCTAGTGCATACCCATAAGCCCCAGAAAATCGATTCAGAGCAAATTTATCCTTGCCCCTGTCCTCGCAAACGCGGCAAGTTAAAGCCGATCGCGCTAACTGATGCTTTTGGTTGCGATCGCTGCTCTTTGCTGTTTGAGCTAGAAGATGACGGCTACAGTTTAATGCAATTGGGTGGTCTTGACTCGCAACGACATATGTGGCAATGGATTGGCAAATGGCAAACCATTCGTGAAAATAATCAGCAAGCTTTGCCAGAAAAGGCTTTGATGTACATCGCTTCACTGTTGTTTTTTACGTTAATCATTGTGTGGGCAGTAAATCTAAAATCAGCTTTAGGTATTCCTCTAGTAATTTTGTTGTTTACCCTTTTGGTTTTGCTAATATGGCGATTGGTAGTGATTCGTCGGCGCGATATTTAACAATTATTGATACAGAGTATGTCACCAGAAGACCTTACAGGCTTCATTTACAAATCCCATGCGGCGGCGCTGCAACTCATGCAAATTTCTACCAGAGAACGTGATAGTTTGCTGCTAGAAATTGCCAATGGCATTAAAAAACATAAAAATGCGATTTTAGAAGCAAATACGTTGGATTTAGAAGCAAGTCGAGATATGGCTGTGCCTGACTTGGTACTAGAGTGGCTAAAGCTGACTCCCGATCGCCTCAATAATGCGATCGAATGTCTTACCCAGCTTGCAAATCTACCCGATCCGCTTACCCTACATGTGGGCATCAATGGCTATCAGCGCGTCCCTTTAGGTGTAGTTGCGTTTATATATGAGGGCTTTCCGCAACTGGGTCTAATTGCGGCAGGGATGTGCCTGAAAGTTGGTAATACAATTATTCTTAAGGGTGGTAGTGAAGGCACAAATACGCAAGAAGCGATTGCGGCGATCGCTAAAGACATCCTGATTCGCAAAGGTTTTCCTGAAGCCTGCATGACCTCAGTACCTAGAGGCGTGGCGCTAAAAGAACTGATTGTTCAAGAAAAATATCTACGCTTAGTGATTCCCTATGGTCGTCCTAGCTTTGTGCAGCAGGTGAGCAAACAAGCGACTGTCTCCGCTTTACCGACCTCAATGGGCAATTGTTATTTATATCTAGCGGCTTCAGGTAAATTGGACTTTGCCAAAGAAATTATTCTTAATAGTCGTAAAGGCGATCCCGATGCCGTTAATGCGATCGAAAAAGTGGTTGTGCATCGGTCTTGGCTCGATCGTACCTTACCCGATCACGAATTAGGCGAGTGGATCATCAGTCTTAAAAAGCAAGGTTTGACGGTGCGCGGATGTGCGGAGACAACGACTTATTTTCGTCAGTTTCTTGAAGAGACTAGCCCAAATCTGCATGAGCAAGCGATCGAGTCTGAGGATATTTGGGGACATGCTTATTTAGATGAGACGATCGCCATCAAGATTGTCAATGATACTGAAGAGGCGATCGCGTGGATTAATCAATACAGCAGTGGTCACGCCGATGTATTGCTGACGGATTCGTTATCCGAACGCGATCGCTTTGTCAGTCGTGTCAATAGCAGCACGATTTTCGTTAACGCTCATAGTCGCTTTAGCCGATGCTTTAAAGTCGGCGATAGTGGTAATGCCAAAATTGCACTGGGTATGTCTAGTTTAAAAACACGCGGTGCATCAAGATATCCAGGAGTAATTGATATCTACGCCCTCACGACTACTAAGCAAGTGCTAACTAGTTCATGATCGCCTAGCTATAACCCTGAAGCAAGACTTCTAATTTTTCGACAGGCGATCGCGTCGAAAATCTGGGTAATTCTTGCTCTTGTTGATTAGCATCTAGCAGACAAAGTACAGGTATTTCATATTGATAGCGATCGAGCCAATCAGAATTTTTAGTAATATCTCTAATTTCTAGCTCAAAAGTCATATTTTTAACCTGTTGTAATTTTGCTAGCAAACCCTCACATAGACAGCAATCCTGCTTGCTATACAAAATTAGCTTCATCAGTTTTAATATTCGTTAATTTAATTTACTTCCAACATGTTATATTATTGATCCGTCAGAACGCATAGCTCAGTTGGTTAGAGCACCACGTTGACATCGTGGGGGTCGATGGTTCGAGTCCATTTGCGTTCATAGTCTGAAAATTCAATAAAACTAAGGCTGTTGGTATTTAAGACTGCTTACCTATAAGCCTGTTCTGGTGTTAGTAAGATAAATCCATTTCTGATTTTTACAGCGCCTTGCGCTGCCACAGAACCCAGATAATTTTTTAAAAGTGCCGCAAAGCGGCACTTTTAAAAAATTATCTGTATCACTCAAATTAGAAGAAGTTGGCAGTGATTCTGACTGTAGCCGTACAACTCTCATTAGGTGCTAGTACAGTTAAATTTTCCTGAGTATTAAGCGAATTACGACTTGCACTCCAAGGCTCTAAGCAATAGAAGTCTTTGCCCTTAACTGTCCAAAATACAAGACATGTATAAAAATCATCGTAAGCGATCGCAATCTTTAGTTGGCGATCGCTATCTGTTACTGAGGTTGAGCGACTAGCAAGATTACCAAATACAGCATCAATCTCATCTTGCTCAAAGTCAAATTTGCCATCAAAAGCAAGGTTCTCTTTGGTGCGATTGTCTTGATAGCTTGTAGAAGGAATATCGACTTCGATCTGATTTTTGTCACCGCAGAGAAAATACGGATGGAAGCCAGAAGAGAAAGGCATCGGCGTGGATGAGAGATTCTTGTATTCTTGGCGAATCTCTAAGGTGTTACCACGAAGCGCGTATGTAAATGCTAAATGGAAGTCAAATGGGTAGACAGCCTTAGTTTGCACATTGCTATCTAACTCAACGGTTAAACTTGCTGCACCTTCATCGCTTTGTGTCGTTGCTTTCCAAGCTAACTCACGCGCAAAGCCATGCTGTTTAATCTTCTAATCTTTGCCATCAACGACATAAGTATCATTGGGCAAGTTACCAC
>JAJAZG010000258.1 GCA_026785865.1 Pseudanabaena sp. CAN_BIN31 | reverse complement strand
GACTAGTACAGGGTGGCTCAAGTAAAGTTACACTTGCGAGTCTGGGATGACAGTCTTAATCATTGTTAAAGGGTATCCATATTTACGCTGTCTTGTACTAGGCTCAATTAGGGCAATGTTCTTTATTAAAAACAAATGCATAAGTTAATTATTTTTCATTCCTAACTACATCCGATCTAGTTGGGATATACTTACGTCCTTTACCGAATATGATAGTAAATAGAACTTACGCATTGTCAGATTGCAAGTATTATGCGTTAACGCAATCACGCCATTTCAAATGCCTCCTACAAATTTTGCAAAAGCTAATTAATCCAGAAAAATCGACCGACAGTTTATGCAAAATAGTATCTTTTGATACCAATTACAGCCGATACATAAAATGAGATTTTGTCAATGCGTAAGTTCTAGTAAAGACTTCATGGCAAGGAAATATTAGTCAAAGCCTAGTCTTATAGTTCCTAAGCAAACAGCCATAAACCAATAACGATAAAGTAATGAGTAAACTCTCCAAAGAATCAGTGGTAGTCATTTCCGCTTTAGATATGATTAATGGTATCCGCCATTCACCTCAAAAGTTACAAGAATTCCTGATAGAAATTATCAAATATCACTGACAAAGAATTTACAATGATTTACCAACAGTTATCGTGAGTTTGGTAATTGGTATTTATTGGGCATATCACTACATAGCATAGAAAAAGCTGATTTTATTTATATTTCTGAAAATAAAGACATGAAATTAGGATGAACCCATCCTAATTACTATAGCTAAGCGTTCCCCGATCGCCATCAATTTCAGCAATACAGCCAACGGGTAAGGGAGCATTTTCGCCATCATGTCCGAAGGGTAAGTTGATCACGATGGGAATGCCTAAATCGCATAGCCGATCGCGCCATACTTCTTCCATTGTCAAACTAGGAGTAGATACTTCCGCTTGACTGAAACGCCCGATCGCAATCCCTTTTAATTTTTGCAAATGTCCTGACCAACGCCAATGGGTTAACATGCGATCGACCCGATAGGGTGCTTCGGATACATCTTCAATCGCCAAAATTACGTTTTCTAGATCGGGACAGATATTCGTGCCGATGATGTGGGTTGCGAGAGTGAGATTTGCGGGTAAGAGAACACCTGTGGCTTTACCAGTTCTCAATCCTTCGCCTGATAATGTAATCGAATTAATTTTTCCTTCTAACCAATCAAATAACTGCTGTTGCGATCGCGCTGGTTCGTTGCCCAAAGTTGTAATTACAGGCGCATGTAAGCTGCCAATGCCTTTGTGTTTGGCAAGTCCCCAAAGTAAAGCGGTGATATCCGAAAATCCAATTAACCATTTAGGGCGATCGCTAAGCTCTTGCCAATCAAGTTTTTCGAGTAGACGCATTGAGCCATAACCACCCCGCGCACAGGCGATCGCTACGCAGTCAGGATCATTCCATGCTTCGATCAATTGCTGGCAACGCTGCTCATCGGTTCCTGCCAAATACCCCCAAGGCTGACTCAGATTTTCAGGAATTGTCAATTCATAACCGCGATCGCGCCATATTTTTAGCCCTTGCTCAAAGCGTTCCCATTCGCGTAAGGCTCCGCTCGGTGCAATCACGCGGACTTTTTGCGATTGTAAAATAATTGAAGGGAATTTTGTCGGCTGCATAATGCATAGATTATATTGCTAGAGCGCAAAGCGCTGTTATAAAACCCAGAATTTTTTTTGAAAGCGCCGCTTCGCGGCATTTTCAAAAAAAATTCTGTACTACTCAAAGCCTCAACAGGCTGTACTTTAGCAATAAGCGAATTAATTAACTCTATGCTGACAAACATTCCTCCAGTATTAAGCGATTTTGGTGCGTATTTGAGGGCTAGTGGCAAGCGATTTCAATGGATTGCGCCTAAAAAAGATACTAAATTTCGGGCAATCGTATGGTCAAGTGGAACGATGATACTTTTGCGGGTGCTACTACCTAATCGCAGATATGCAGTGGCAAGAATATATTGTGCAACACAGGAGATATTAGAAAAAACTCGTCAGCATCTGATCGACGGCGATCGCCTATCAGTGAAACTTGGCTTTCAGTTGACGCGATCAATGTGGTGCGCGATTCCTCAGGTGTAAGAATTTAAAAGCCTTGCGATGCAAAGCTTTTAAATTCTTATTTGGTTTAGCGAGAGCGCAAACCGCTATACAATAAGCAATAAAAACACGCGAATTTCTGCTGCATCCTAAGTCAAAACTGGTATATGAGAAAGCTACTAAAGGGTTTACACAAGTTTCAGTCGTCCTACTTTCCTGAAAATCAAGGAATTTTTGAGCAACTCGCCGAAGGACAAAAACCGCGTGTATTGTTTATTACCTGCTCAGATTCACGAATTGTGCCGCATCTCATTACTCAGTCAGGTGTTGGCGAACTATTTGTGATTCGTAATGCAGGAAACTTAGTGCCGCCCTTTGGTGCTGCTAATGGGGGTGAAGGTGCAGCGATCGAATATGCGATTCATGTCCTTGGCATTGAGCAAGTAATTATTTGCGGACATTCTAACTGTGGTGCGATGAAAGGCTTACTCAACTTGGAGAAGCTGAGAATCGAGATGCCGCTTGTGTATGAATGGTTGCAACATGCGGAATCAACGCGCCGTTTGATTCATGAAAATTATGCTGATAAAAAAGGTGATGAACTTTTGGCGATTACGATGGCAGAGAATGTCGTCTCTCAAATCGAAAACCTGAAAACCTATCCCGTGATTCGCTCGAAGTTACATCAAAATAAGATGTCAATTTATGGCTGGATCTATGACATTGAGACAGGTGAAGTGCTGGCTTACGATGCTGTAACTGATGATTTTGAAGTTCCGCAAACTTTGCTAGCGAGTCCCACTAATGAGCATTTTGTGCAGACAGATGCGCCGCCCGTTCCATCTGAATATCAGAATGCAAAACAAAATGTAAACGAAAGAGATAAGCCCAAAAATTCTGGTGATTTACCTGCGTGGCTACCCTTTGAACAAGCCGAACGGATCTATCGCGGTTCAGTAAGATAGACTCAATGCGGGTAAAGCGTTGCTTTTAAGTAGCTAAGTTAAAACCCAAAAAGCTGTGGCGATCGCGCAGCATGCGCCACAGCTTTTTGGGCTTTAATGCAAGAAATGGCGTACGCCTGTGAATACCATAATCAAGCCAAGCTCATCCGCCGCCGCGATTGAATCGGCATCACGCATACTTCCGCCTGGTTGGACGATCGCCACAATTCCTGCGGCGGCGGCAGTACGCACAGAGTCATCAAAGGGGAAAAATCCATCACTAGCCAAAAAAGCGCCCTCTACCTTTTCGCCAGCTTGCTCTAGGGCAATTTTAGCGGAACCGATGCGATTGGTTTGACCTGCGCCAATGCCGATTGTAGTAAGGGCTTTGGTAATGGCGATCGCATTAGATTTGACATGACGGCTAATCTTCCAAGCAAAAATCAATTCCTGTAACTGCTCAGTCGTTGGTTGCTTCTCCGTAACCACTTTCCATGTCTCAGAATTTACCGCCTCATTATCGGACTTCTCAACTAGCATTCCACCTGCGATCGTCTTCACGGTCTCATGAGAACTCTGCTTGAAATCAGATAGAACTAGCACCCGCAAGTTTTGTTTTTTGCTGAGAATTGCCGCCACACTTGGGACACAGGCGGGAGCAACGACACATTCTAGAAATGTTTTATTTAAAAGTTGAGCGGTTTCTTCATCAATAGGGCGATTGAGAGCAACGATGCCACCAAAAGCAGAAGTAGAATCTGCTTCAAAGGCTTTTTGATAAGCTTCGGCAATGGTCGAGGCGATCGCCACACCACAGGGATTGTTATGCTTGATGATCACAGAGCAGGGGCGATCGTCACTAAATTCGGCGATAATGCTCCGCGCTGCTTCGAGATCTAACAAGTTATTGAAACTGAGTTCCTTCCCTTGCAGTTGTTGTGCGGATGACCATCCTTTGGGCGTTGCCCCAACTTGATACCATGTGGCGGGTTGATGGGGATTTTCACCATAGCGGAGAGGCTTAGGATTGTTGCATAGCAATGTATAGGAAGAAGCGAGCGTATTTGATAAATCTGGTTCTACTTTCTGCTCATTTTCCAGATAATCAGCGATCGCTTTGTCATAAGACTGTGTATGTTGAAAAGCGGCGATCGCTAGTTTTTTGCGAAATTCTAAAGTCGTTTCGCCATTGTTCGCTTTCAGTTCTGCGAGAAATTCTGGATATTGGCTAGGGCTAGATAATACGGCGACATGGGTATAATTCTTTGCCGAAGCCCGAATCATCGTGGGCCCGCCGACATCGATATTTTCGATTGCATCTTCGAGGGTCACACTTGGCTTGGCGATCGTTTCCGCAAATGGATAGAGATTAACCACGACAATCCGAATTGGTTCGATTTGATTATCAGCCAAGTCTTGCTGATGCTCAGGTAACTCAAGTCTTGCCAAAATGCCGCCATGAATGCGTGGATGCAAAGTTTTCACTCGTCCGCCCAAAATTTCAGGTGCGCCTGTATAGTCAGAAACCTTGGTAACTTCAAGATCCGCCGCCTTGAGTGCCTTGGCAGTCCCACCGCTACTGATTAGCTGAAAGTTATAGGTAGTCGATAGTTCGCGGGCAAGGTCGAGCAGTCCTGTTTTGTCAGAGACACTCAAAAGGGCAAGGGGTTTCATACTGTTTAGCTCCATATTCACGATCGCATTCTAATTGGAAATCACTTAAATTCTTGCTTTTACAAAAAATTGTTCGGCAGTAACGGCTAAACCTGTAAACAAGTCGTCCGTTAATAAGCGATCGCCTCGATAGGTTTCAGGAGGGCGATCGGCAAAAAACACGGTAATACTTCGCATTGGTGGATAAACTATCCACACTCTTTCCACACCTGCATTCAAATAATCTGTTGCTTTCTGTGCCAACTGATTAAATGTTTGATCTGGCGATACAATTTCGATTACTAGTTCAGGCAACACAGGACAAGGTGTATCTTCTAGCCAATCAATTGCAAGGCGATTATAAGATACGTACATCAAATCAGGAACAGGAACCCAATCTTTACCCTGTCGTTTTAGCGCGATCGACCACTCAATCGCTACTTGTCCCATTCCATTTGCCCAACCTGATAGCTCCGCCCAAAAACTGCTCGTTAATCTGGAATGAAAAAATTTTGGTGACATTTTTTTTATAGCCTCTCCATCGACTAGCTCGTAATTTTCGTCTGCTTCGGGCAAGTTCAGAAATTGCTCTAGGGTAAGATTGGGCTTAACTTTTGAATCACGTATAGCTTTTTCAACCCACATTCCGCTCGTAAAGGAAGGGTAAAATAAATAGCGAAAGGTAGAGTAGAAG
>JAJAZG010000257.1 GCA_026785865.1 Pseudanabaena sp. CAN_BIN31 | reverse complement strand
CTGCTCTACCAACTAGACTATGTCGTCTAGCTTAATTCTTTCCTTGGTGGTGGTTAGATGCCATTAATATATTTAGATTTTTACAACGGTCACACTTGTCTTACGTTATATGATGACCCCTTACGAAAAAAACAAAAAAACACCCGCGCCGCCGGCTTTTTTTTTAAAACCCCCCGGGGGGGGGGCCCCCCCCCCCCCCCCCCCACAGCTTTTTGGGTTTTATGTAACCTTACGCTTTTGGGATGGCTTAAAATTATTAAAGGATAAACGTGTAGAAATCAAATTTACGGAATTGACAAATTATGGTGACAATACCTACCAGCAGTCTTGATATCCAAACAATGATTGCCAAGCAACGCGCTTTTTTTGCTACGGGAAAGACTAAAGATTATGACTTTCGGGTTTCGCAACTCCAGAAACTTTCACAACTGATTAAAGACAATGAACAGCTAATTTTGGATGCGGTTTACGCCGATCTACGCAAGCCTATGATCGAAGCGTTTGGCAGCGAGATCTTGGGGACTCTTTCGGAAATTAAATTTGTTCTTAAATATCTCAAATCTTGGATGAAACCACAGAAAGTGGGAACTCCGATCAATTTATTTCCTAGCTCCAGTTATATTCATACTGAGCCTTTGGGCGTAGTATTGATTGTTGCTCCTTGGAACTATCCCTTTATCCTCACGATTCAACCTCTGATTGGTGCGATCGCCGCAGGTAATTGCGCGATTCTCAAACCATCTGAGCATACGCCCAATACTTCTAGCGCGATCGCCAAAATCATTAATAACAACTTCGATCCCAGCTTTGTCTCCGCGATTGAAGGCGGTATCGAAACCAATCAAGCTTTACTCGCTGAGAAGTTCGATCATATTTTCTTTACTGGTGGAACCGCGATCGGCAGAATCGTAATGGAAGCTGCGGCAAAACACCTAACGCCTGTAACCCTAGAACTAGGTGGTAAAAGCCCATGTATTATTGATGAATCATGTAATTTAGACATCACTGCTAAGCGTATTATTTGGGGCAAGTTCTATAATGCGGGACAAACCTGTGTCGCTCCCGATTATCTATTGGTACAAAAAAGTATTAAACCAGCACTAATTGAGAAGCTATTGGAATGCCTCAAAACTTTCTTCGGGGAAAATCCCCAACAAAGTGCAGATTTTGGGCGCATCGTTAATGAGCGCCAATTTGATCGTCTAGTTAGTCTTCTCGATCAAGGGAAAATTTTAATCGGTGGTCAGAGTGATAAAAGCGATCGCTACATTGCTCCCACACTCATTGATCAAGTTTCCCCTAACTCTAAAATTATGTCAGAGGAGATTTTTGGTCCCATTTTGCCAATTTTGGAATATGAGCAAATTTCTGAAGCGATCGCATTTGTCAATGCTCAATCAAAACCACTCGCACTCTATTTCTTTTCTAGCAACAAAAGAAATCAAGCCCAAATCCTCCAAGAAATATCCTTTGGTGGTGGATGTCTCAACGATATCATTATGCATCTTGGCAATCCCGAACTTCCCTTTGGTGGAGTCGGCAATAGTGGTATGGGGAATTATCATGGCAAAGCAAGTTTTGATACATTTTCCCATCGCAAGAGTATACTCAAAAATTCTTTTCGCTTCGATCTCAAGTGGCGCTATCCACCTTACACTATGACTCTTGAGACCTTGAAAAAATTCGTTAACTAACTTTCAACCCTAAGTAGCTAGGCAAAAGAAACCTTAAAGCCCAAAAAGCTGTAGCGCGTGCGCCACAGCTTTTTGGGCTTTAGTTTTAATTATACTTGCCTACTTAAGTGGCGAAGTTAGCGATCGCCTCTAATTTCCCAACAAGCGATCGCAAGTTTTCTACCACAGTTAAAAAGATGGCGAGAAGGCGACCGCCTTTCACAAATACCTGAATATGCAATAACTCAACTAACTATAATTTACATTTGACGAATTATATAAAATTTTGTATAATCAACAAGTATTATAACTGAATAACCAGAAACTATGGCAATCAAATTTTATGAAAGTCCTTTTCATGCGATCGAGGAGGTTGAATTGGCTAGTAAGTCAGTCTTAAAGGCTGATTTGACGATTATGATTCGAGACATTATCGAAAGTAAGGGTTGGACGCAGACTGAAGCTGCTAAGAAGTTAGTGGTTACTCAGCCCCGCGTGTCTGATATTGTGAATGGAAAGATCGATAAATTCACATTAGATATGCTGTTTTCGATGCTTGATAGGCTTGGATTTAGGACTGAATTTATTTCTGGCAGTTTAGAAGGAGCTTCAATCAAGATTCAAACCAAGGATTTTGCTAAAGCTGCCTAGCTATTGCTATTTTTTCATGTTGTCTAGCTCAGATTTTAGTTCTTGATGCCTTTTCTCAATAGTTCGCATAGCTTGCCGATCTACTCCATTAGTTGTCTTTTCAAAGGAATGTAAGACAATAACAGAATCCAAAAATTTGGCTATATAAACGCATCTAAAGGCTGGACTGCCATTGATTTTAAGTTCAATGATACCAGCACCAATACTACTAAGGGAGTCTATGGGCAAGAATGGCTTTTTATTGTCTTGAATAGCTCTTAAGCTAGTTCCAAACTGCTGTTGAATTTCTTTGGGAAAGTCTTTATATTCTCTCTCGGCTGCATTGCTGACAAAAGCAAATTGTTTCATAATAAATCAATGGTTCGTGTGCGTTATATTCACAACCTTGTCGTCAGATCGCGATTACTAATTTAGATAAACCAAAAGCGATCGCGATCTCTACATTAGACTTCAAATAGAACCACGTTTTTTTAACTTACTCAAAGCGTTCTCGGCTGCATTTTTTTCTGCATCCTTCTTGCTTTTTCCTTTACCTTCTCCATGAGGTTTATCGCCAATGTAAACTCTAGAGACGAACTCAGGAGCATGATCTGTTCCACCCATTTTTTCTGTTTTATACGATGGCGGACTTGTTGCACCATTCGCTTGAGCGAATTCTTGAAACTTGTTTTTGGAGTCTACACTAGAACGAACAATCATTACTCCCTGTGGTACAGAATCAAATAGCTCTTTAATAACATCACGCAATGATTCGATTTTGCGATCATTATCTAGATAGTAAGCCCCTACTACAGCTTCCAAAGTGCTACTGAGTAGATTGGGATTTTGATAGCCACCTTCTCGAATTGCTCCTTGCCCTAAACGGATTCTAAAGTCAAGTCCAACTTCAGTCGCAAACCGTGCTAATTGTTTCTCATCAACAAGCGCTGAGCGTCTGCGCGTCATTTCGTCCTCCGCCATCTCAGGATCGTGGTCGTATAGATATTCACCACTAATAAAATTGAGAATCGCATCTCCAAGAAATTCTAGGCGTTCATTATGTCCTGAATCATCAAAACTTTCATTGACATAGGAACGATGAGTGAGCGCACGACGAAGTAATTTTTCGTCTTTAAAAATTAAAAGTTTATGCATTTTTTATAACTTATTTGTTAGAAATTATTTGTGAATAAATTTATTGATTTAACTAAAAGCTAGAATGTTCAGCTATTCATATCTAGCTTTTAGTTAATCAAAACCTAGCTAGAGTAGCCATTTAGAGAAGAACTTCTGTATCTCTGCTGGGGTGGAGAAAGACTATCTCCACGAGATTGATTGCATTGTTTGCAAGCAAGTCTTAAGTTCTCTGGAGAATCAGAACCACCTTTACTTGTCGGTCTCAAATGATCGATAGTTAGCTGTTCAAAAGAGAATTGATCTGCAACTGAACAGTTCCACCAACAACGCACACCATAATCCGATGCGAGTTCGGCTTTTATACGTTTCTTCTTTTTTGGATTCATGAGAAAATTTCCCTTACTATTGAGATGAAATAGCAACGGAGTATCAAATAAGCACGAACTATCTTCATAAAAAAGATAGAAGATTTTACAAAGTTATCATTAACATCTTAAGAACACGAACTAAATTGCTGAATGCTGGCTAAAATTTAATAAGGTTAGCCAAAAGTCAGAAATAGAGTTCGTGTGCATAAGGCGAAAATCTAGGCTTTCGATACTCTCTTGTTGCACATTTCAAATATTTCACAAACAATTTATCTTGTCAATAGCGATCGCAATTTTATATTTTTGCGCTCGTTTAATATAATATTCACTTTTCTATCTTATAAAGCTTTTGTAAAATTAATAGTAAGTGCCCATCATAATCAACATCCTCAAGCAATTCGCGATCGCCATACTCTCAATCATAAATTTCACGGCGATGTCCGACTTGTTGAATAGTTGTGATTTTTTGCGATTGATTAATTGTGTAAATCACTCGATAATCGCCAACACGAAGCTTAAAATATCCTGACAGGTTGCCAGTCAGAGTAAGCGGCGTAATTTGTTCAAAGTTTTCTCCTAACCATTTGATTTTCTTTGCTATCCGTAATTGATTTATGCGATCAATTTTGCCAAGATCGGCGATCGCTTCTGATGTAAATTCAATGCTATAGCTCATCCCAGTTAATCCCCAGTGTTTGCATAGCTTGCGAGGCAGGAACATTAGCTATTTCTTGTTGCTGCTGCCTGAATAAGCGCTCTACAACAGAAGTTTTTAACGTTTTCCCTTCATCCAAATCAATATACTCTTCTAAAATTTCAATCACAACTTCACGGAGAAGTACTCGAAATTGTTCGATAGTTAGTTCTTTTATCTGCATAGTGTTACAAAACCTGCGATCTTTTGTTTAATTTTAAACGATCGCCTATCTTTTTGTACCAACACAATCTTGAACTAAAATACAAAAGGCTTTGTAATTCTCGTCACCTATTAACAAGCCAGTGCTTCAGATATGGATATTATTCTTTGTCATGCTACCGCAAATTTTGATACGCTTGGGGCGGCAATTGGTGCAGCACGTTTGTATCAGGGGGCGCGGATCGTCTTGACAGGTGGTATGCAAAAGCCCATACGCGAATTTATATAGCTGCGGGATGAATATCCATTAGTTGAAATGCGATCGCTGCATCCTGAATCGATTCGACGGCTGATTTTAGTTGATACTCAATTATCT
>JAJAZG010000256.1 GCA_026785865.1 Pseudanabaena sp. CAN_BIN31 | reverse complement strand
TATCTTAAGAGGTAGCTAATGCCAAAAATTGCTTGGTATTTTGCCAAATACTTTCTAAATCTTTCCCAAGCGCATGATCGTCATTTAGTAATTTTAAGGTAACTTGCGATCGCCTTTTCGCAAACTCTTCACTCAGTGAAGCTGGTACAACGTCATCATTAATGCCATGAAAGATCAGCATTGGTAGCGATCGTAGTAGTTTTTCTTCTGAATATTTTTGAGCATCAACAAAAAATTGAAATTGTAAATTTACATTACGATTCAGCCCGTAATGATAAAATTCGCGACTGCCTGACTCTTGCCATTGCTTAATATTTTTTTCACCTAAAGCCTGAGCTATTCGCTGGCTAAATCCAAAAGCTGGGGCAAATAATACTAATTTCTGCACCAATAGATTTTGAGCAGCAAGTTGCACGGCTAAAAATCCACCAAGACTAGAACCGATGACAGTGATCTCTTGATTGTCTTGTAGATAAGTGCGATCGAGATAATCTAACTGTTCCGAAAGCGTCACTGTAGAAAAATCAGTGAGATTAAGGTCGGAGACATGCAAAGTTAGTCCTAGCTCAGCAAACTTTTGTTGCATGTATTTTGCTTTCGTGGACTGAGGGCTAGAGGCAAACCCATGTAAATAGAGATAGTTCATTAGTTTGTTATAGCCATAAGATAAAAGCGGCGCTTAGCGCCGCTTTTACCTTTTTATTCAGCAGCAGCTACAGCTACTTCTGGTACTGGTACTTCTTCGGCAGCAGCTACAGCTACTACTGGCTCTTCAGCATCAGGAATCATGGCTTCCGCATCTTGCTCTTCCTCTTCAACGACTTCTGGCTCAAGTTTAATCGTCATATAGCGAATTACATCATCAGCCAAACGCATCGATTTCTCTAAGCTCTCAATGGTTTTAGGAAGCGCAGTGTAATTTACTTGAATGTAAATTCCTTCACGGTGACCTTTAATGTCGTAGGCTAGTCTGCGTCTACCACGGTGTTGAATCGTGATATTTTCAGACTCTTGCTGTACTAAGAAATCCTGATATTTGGCGATCGCTGCATCAGATTCCTGATCGGGAAGATCGGGGCGCAGGATATACATGGTTTCGTACAAACGTTTAATAGTCATTTGATTTTTTCCTTACGGTCAGTATTTGGCTTCTATTAATTTAAAGCTAGAAGCAAGGATTTACTATTATATCGCGTCAAGACGATTGATAACGTTTTAGGTCGCATCTATTTTCTGTGTTTTACACACTACCTGAATTTTATACACTAATTGTATAATTAAATTGTAAGTAAGCTAAAAAGTCATCTATCCTAGTTACAAAAGAAGCAAAGTGGAAAATATGATGTTGAAAAATATGACGGTAAAGACACATATGATCGCTGATGTCTTGATTGTAGAAGATGAACTTATTGCAGCAAATGCTCTCTCGGATGTTTTATCAGATTTGGGCTACAAAGTTTTAGGGATATTTGATAACAGTAGTGAGGCGATCGCTTCGATCCATCAACGACTTCCAGATATCATTTTGATGGACATTAAGTTAAGAGGTGCAGATAGCGGGATCGCTGCGGCAAATGAAATTCATAAAATAGCGCCGATTCCCATAATTTATCTGACTGCTTTTAGCGATCCTAAGACTTTAGAACAGGCGATCGCGACTTCTCCCTATGGATACCTAACCAAACCTCTTCGGTATGCTGAAGTTAATGTTGCCATCATGCTCGCCTTAAAAAAACATCATGAAGAAAAATTATTACAAGAAGCACTAGATAAACAAAAAGAACTACATATTTTAAAATCTCGTTTGCTTGCCATGGCATCCCATGAGTTTGCAACGCCAATGTCAGTAATTAGATTATTAACTTGGAAGTTACAAAATTTTGAGGAACAAATAACAAAAGAAAGTAGAGCCAAAAATCTTGCTTCTATTCAACTAGCAATTAAAGATATTAATTGGCTGCTTGAAGAGGTAAAGTTTATTGCTAATTCTGAATCAGGGAAGTTTCCATTCACTCCTACAAGTATTGATGTAATTACATATTGTCAACAACTGATCGAAAGTTTTCAAACAGAGGATGCGGTACATAAGTGTCAAATTCAATTCCACACTAAAGTTAAAAATCAAGAGTTAAAAATTGACAAAAAACTATTGTGGCATATATTTATGAACTTAGTTTCTAATGCTATTAAATATTCTCATGACGGAGGTTGTGTTGATGTAGAAATAACTTGTGATTCACAACAGTTAGTTCTTATTATTTCTGATCATGGTATTGGTATACCCAAAGAGTACTTAAACAATCTATTTTTACCATTTTTAAGGGCTGAGAATGTTGGCAATGTCAAAGGCTTGGGTATGGGTTTATATATAGTTCAGCAAGCCGTAGAAGCACATCGTGGAAAAATAGCTGTAGAAAGTGAAGTTGATATGGGTACAAAATTTACAGTGCTTTTACCTTCAGCGGATAGCTTGTAAATAGGTAGACAAAAGAAGCCTTGAAACCCAAAAAGCTGTGGCGCACGCTGCACGTGCGCTACAACTTTTTGCATTTTGGGTTTAATTATACTTGCCTACTTAGTTATGTCTTTAGGAATAACTCTTTAGACTTACTTTTTATTCTTGATTTATGGAGATCGCCTATTAAAACCAGCATGAGTAAGAACCCAGAAAGTAGATGGAGCATGAATTTATCGCTTGAGAAAAGCTGTTAATTACGCCGTAAAAAGATATTGGAAATGTATTTAATAATACTTTACATATTATAGGAAGAGATGTAGGGTTCTAGGCATGTTATAAGTCTGTATCAATTTTCTTTTATTACTGTATAGACCACGTTTCCTAAGGGAGGTAACGGCATGATCGAACTAGAGATGAACTGCAAAGATTAATTGTTAACTACTATTTGTCAACTGCTTACTTGTTGTTAGCACAGTGACTAAACAAACTTTTTAAAACTCAACACATATAAAAGTTTAGTCGCAAGTTGTCTGCAACCAGATTATTTACCGTCTCACAAAATTTACTTTGTGCAAGTTTTAGTTAGCAGACATAGGCTAAAAAATTTGCATCAATAATCAATAGTAAAAAGTAGTGAGACTCCGATATTTGGAGGTTTTATGAATGTTTGTGGAAAGACGGCTCTAATTACTGGAGCCTCAAGGGGTATTGGTCGAGCGATCGCTCTAGAGCTAGCTCAACAGGGTGCAAAATGCTTAATTTTGGTAGCACGAGATCGCGATCGCTTAGCTTCTGTCGCTTCAGAAGTGGAAGCTCTGGGAATAGAAGCGGTGAGTTTACCTTTAGACTTATCGCAGACTATCGATGTAAATATTGCGATCGCCCAAGTATGGCGCGATTTTGGTCCAATTGATATGCTGATCAACTGTGCAGGTGTGGCGCATCAATCATCCTTTTTGCGATCGCGCTTCCAAGATGTGCAGTCAGAAATCGAAGTCAACTTGCTCGGCATGTACGCAATCACGCGAATGGTGGCACGGCGAATGGCAGTGCAGCGCAATGGCAGAATCGTCAATGTCTCTAGCCTCATGGGTAAAGTTGCTGCACCCACGATGGCGACTTATTCTGCGACAAAGTTTGCGATCGTGGGATTCACTCAAGCTCTGCGCGGTGAATTGGCTGCTTACAACATCAAAGTAACAGCCTTACTTCCATCGCTCACTGACACTGATATGGCTCATGATTTGCAATGGTTTCGCTGGGTTTCGTTGATGACTCCTAAGCAAGTTGCTAAAGCCTTGATCTCTGGATTAGAGCGCGAGACTCCTGAAATTCTTGTCGGATGGCAGAGTCATATGGCAGTCTGGTGTCATCGTCTATTTCCATATCTAATGGAAAAGATCCTATTGATTGCTGCTCCCAAAGTTAGTTAAGTAAGTGAGCAAAAGAAACCCAAAACCCAAAAAGCTGTAGCGCACGCTGCGCGTGCGCTACAGCTTTTTGGGTTTTAAGGTTTCTTTTGCCCACTTACTTAAATCCCAATAACTTCTGCGTAAGATGAGTTTGCAATAACAAAAAAGACCTAGCCAATGGCTAGATCTTTTTTGCTTCGGAATACTTTAGGATCTTTAGGTCACAGTCAACTGCTGGAAGGATCTCAGGTCTACTAGTA
>JAJAZG010000255.1 GCA_026785865.1 Pseudanabaena sp. CAN_BIN31 | reverse complement strand
AGAGTAAACAGCGCAAAAGAAACCTTAAAACTCAAAAAGCCGTAGCGTGCACTACGGCTTTTTGGGTTTAATTATGCTTGATCGCAATTCCCGACCATTGCACCTGTGGCGTTCTGACATGGGGATGGGGATTATTCAGAAAATAACGTCGATAGGAAAAGAATATTTTCTCACTTTGAAGTGTGCAATATGGCGCGATCGCGACATTTTCTGGCGACATTCCCAATTCTTGAAGCTGCTGCAATTGCACCTGACGCAAATCTAGTTTTACTCTTTCAGGATGCTCGTCAGGCTGTAAACCAACTGATTGATTAATTGTCGCCGTCACCTGTTGCGCTACATCTTTCGACACTTGATAAACTTTGCCTGAAATCGCAGGACCAAGCGCCACGCGCAAATCCTTTAACTCACTGCCCCGATCGCATAATGTAGCGATCGCCTTGGTGACAATTCCCGAAGCCGTGCCGCGCCAACCCGCATGAACAGCCGCCACTGAGCCAAGCTGTCGATCGCCGATCAACACAGGCACACAGTCGGCAGTACAAACCCATATTGAGCGATTACCCTGATCGTGATTACCATCCTTGGTTGCCCAAACTCCATCAGCTTCAGGCAAAGTCGCATCTGGTGCGATCGCATCAGCATTAATTAAGTGATTACCGTGGACTTGCTTGGCGCGGTAAGCTCGACCCGATGAGACAAGATGACTATGCAGATCATTTGGGGATTTGGGAGCGTGCGATCGGGTAAAAAATCCATGTGACCAGTCAGCCAGTAAATCGCAAGTTAGTACGCCATCTCGCCATTGCCATTGATTTGCATTCATTGATTTGAAATCTTAACAATAATCAAGCTTGATCCTAACTCAAAAAAAACTAAAAAGCTATGGCGCACGCGCAGCGTGCGCCATAGCTTTTTGAGTTCTGTTTTGAGCGCAAAGCGTTGCAAACTAGCGATGTAGTTCCACAGTTCTACCATTGGTAGGTTGAATGGGACGAGCATTAACTTGATAAAGCTTTTGGAAAGCTTCAATCTGCTCTTCCGAAATAGTCATCGGTTCCAATAAAACATTCCATTTCACACCTTCGCTGCATGGTGGAGTGGTTAGGGAACCACCATAGCTATAATAGGATTTTTTCTTAGGTAACTGATGTTACGCAGAAGTTACTAAGTACACCCCATTGCGTTGGGTTTTCTGCACCACCATAAGTCCAACGAGGAGGGTTTGCTGCTAAAACAGGTGTCGATATTAACAACAATGTCATTATGGCGATCGCCAATACTAACATCACATTCTTGAGATAATTTTTATTAAACCTATTAAGTAAATTTATTAAATTTTTAGAATTTCTCTTAAATGCAAATTAAATGTACAGTGATCGCCAAGATTTACAGTTTGCTGTACAAGCCAATATAAAATGAATTAAGTAGTTATTTAAAAATTCACAATAAAATTAATTTATGTCGCTAACGCCTGCTTTATTTGGTCAACTCGCGCAAGTAATGGGCATATTTGTCTTAGTCTGCGCCACAATCACGGGATTAGCTCTGGCTTTTCAGTGGAGTTGGCGCTATCGAATGGTGGGCGCAACTCTATTTTCAGTCGTTCTAGTCATAGGGCTTTTTTCCCTCAGCTTTGAACCACTTACGCGCTCATCCGTTGAGGGATCTGTCCCATTTAAACTGGTTTACGATCGCTTTGGATCTCAAGCGACAATTGTTGTCGCGCCAACGCTCACAATTGCACAACTGGAGTCAACATTAAAACAAGCTAGCAGTAATTTGTTTTCATCTGGTCGGATTAATCAAGGTGAAGATCGAATGACAATTTATGCCCGAACCGTTACGCATCCGCGTGAAGGCGTATCTAAGCCACTATATCTAGGACGTGTCAAGCGATCGCTAAGCCTCCGCAACGATCCCAATATAGAAGTAGAGATTTTTGCTGATAAATTTGCTGAACTACCAAAAGACACAAACTCATAACATAAATCAGAGAGACTACTAGTCTTGGCTCTCTGGTTTTTCAAAAAAAATTCACCATGATTTCTCAAAAAAAATATGGTTTGATGTGATTTAATTTTAAAAATCCTCAGTAAAAACTTCTCCTAAAAAATATGCAAGAAAATTTTTCTGCAACACTATTAACATTGCTTGACTGTGCAAATCGCATAGGCGAATCCGAGACATTAACGAAACAACAACAAGATGATTTACAAAATATTAAATCTCTCGGGCAAACTTTAGCCAACTGCTTTGATGAGAGAGAAAGGGAGATAAATAATCTTAAACAACTTAATCAATCTAAGCTAAGTACAGAATTTAATAATGAAGATGAAGTCTATACTTTACTAGCATTGATATTTGCTCGTCTTAGACAGTCAATCAATGTTGATGAATTACTAGATAATGTTGCGTTAGAGACTTATCAATTATTGCAAATTGATCAAGTAATTGTCTATCAGTTAACCGATGAAGATCAAGCTTTACAGCCAGTTCAATATGAAGCTGTTAACGATCCTAGACACTCACTTTTAGGGCAAGCTCTTCCATCAGTTTATAGAAATCCTCAATGGCTAGATAGCTTTCAAAAATGTATTAGCCAAGTTATTAATGATGTTAATGATACCAATATCGATCCCATAATTTCAGCATCATTTATGCCCTTAGGTATACAATCCGCGATCGCTGTTGCTGTCCCTATGGGCAAAAAATTATGGGGATTGCTAATAGTTCACCAATATGACGGACTACGAAATTGGCAAGATTGGGAGATTGAACTGCTTGAAAATTTAGGAATTCAGTTAGCAATTTCTATTCATCAAATGCAATTACTTCTTCAGTCTAATGACATAAGAATAGAAAGAGATCAAGTAATTGCGAAGCTGCATTATAATCAGCTTCACGATACATTAACAGGGCTACCAAATCACGACTCATTTATGAAGTCTCTAGATTTGGCATTTACAAAATTGCAGGCTGATCCTAATCGCAACTTTGCCGTCCTTTTTATAAATTGCGATCGCTTCAAAGCCATAAATGATAACTTTGGGGTTTCTGTTGGAAATCAATTATTACAAGAAATCAGTAAGTGTATAACTATACAGCGCAAAAATAATATATTTATTGCCAGAATCAATAGTGATGAGTTTGCGCTTTTAGTGGAAAATATTTACAGAGAGAATATTGACGGAGAAAATTTTGTCATTCACTTAGCCAATCAAATTTTAGAGGATATTAAGGAGCCATTTCTTATTAATGAACATCAAATCTTTGCATCTGTCAGCATTGGTATAGCGATCAGCGATCTTGAATATATTTATGCCAACGAAATTTTACGAGATGCTCGTGTTGCGATGCACCATTCACGCAGTCTCGGCAGGAGTAAACAAGCATTATTTAGAACTAATATGAATCAAGGCGCGAAGGTACGCTGGCAACTAGAATCTGATTTACGTCAGGCGATCGCGCGTCAAGAGTTTTATCTAGTTTATCAACCAATAGTTTCATTACACGAACATAAGTTAACAGGGTTTGAAGCTTTATTACGTTGGCAGCATCCACTGCAAGGTCTGATTTCTCCACATGAATTTTTACCAATCTTGGAAGAAAATGAAGAGATTATTCAAATTGGGTATTGGGTTTTAGAAACAGCCTGTAAACAGTTATATCAATGGCAGCAAGAATTTCCTGATATTTCACCACTCACTTTAGGCGTTAATGTTTCCACAATTCAAGTTATCCAGCCAGACTTTGTTGAACGTATTCAAGAAATTATCTTAGAAAATCAAATTTCACCTAGCTTAATTAAATTAGAAATTACTGAAACAGTCTTGATGGATAATATCGAAATTTCTTCACAAAAACTGGAGCAACTTCGAGCAATTGGTGTACAAGTATATATTGATGATTTTGGTACTGGTTTTTCTTCCTTTAGCTATCTTCAAAATTTGCCGATCGATGTTTTAAAGATCGATCGCAGCTTTACGAATAGAGTCTCTACTGATGTTAAAAGCCAAAGAATTATTCAGTCTATTCTGCGCTTAGCAAACAATCTTGGGATGGGGATTGTCGTTGAAGGTGTGGAGACAGCCCAAGAGTTAGATTATTTTGAAGGGTTAGGCGGCAGTAGTATTGATATTCAAGGCTACTTTATTTCGCATCCCCTTGATAGCGCAAAAGCTACTGAGTGGATTCAATCAACCATTTAAAGCTGTAGCGCACGCGCAGCGTGCGCTACAGCTTTTTGTGCTTTATTATGCTTATCACAAAAAAAATAAGAGTATGCAACGCATACTCTTATTTTTTTTGTAACTCCCCAGGCGGGATTCGAACCTGCGACCGATCGGTTAACAGCCGATTGCTCTACCACTGAGCTACTGAGGAATGTAGCCGTTGAGCTGAGTTAATTACTTCAGCGTTAACAACTATAGCGTATAAACGTGGCGATCGCGCAATACTTTTATAAAAAAAGTTTTTAATATTTTAAAATTTTGGCAAAACCTTACTGAGATAGGTTTTCAAAGTCCAAAACCCAAAAAAATTACAAAGTAATTTTTCTAGCTTTTGGGCTTTGAGCCTAAAGAAGTTGCCATGGAGCCAACCACAACCGCGATCGCGCCAATCCAACCCAAAAGACTCAAGGGTGAAGGCGATAATAACTGCGGTACAAAATTTGGCAAGATCGTTGATGCCGCGAGGGTGACAATTGGGGCAAGCGTGAGAACCACACTTACCCGCGATGCTTCCCAATGCTCAAGGGCGGCGGCAAATGCACCGTAAGCAATCAAAGTATTAAAGGCGCAAAATATTAAGGCGTCCAGATGCGATCCCGATAAGGTTAGCAATCTCTCAGGGTGAGCCATTGGCGCAAATAAAATAGCGGCGCTTAAGTACAGACATAGCAGTACAGAAGCCGAAGGCAAGTTTAGCAATAATTGTTTTTGGGCAAGTCCATAAAAAGCCCAGACGATCGAACCAAGCACAAGTAACACATTGCCCCACATATAACTATCGAAGGTGGTCACTAGCGATCGCACTTGCTCGTGAGAAAAAAGTACCAATCCGCAAATGAGGACAGCCACGCCGCCCCATTGTTGATAATTGTATTTTTCTTTGAAAATGATTAATGAAGCTAGTCCCATCATGACGGGCGCTAATTGGGTGAGGACTTGAGCATTATTGGCTGAGGTTTTGCCCAAACCCATTAAAAACAAAATATAGTTCAGCGATAATCCCGCGACTGCGATCAAAAATATTGGTAATGAAACCTTTCGCAACTGTTGCCATGTCGGCAATTGCTTTCTTACAGCCAAATATGCCCCCAGTAAAACCCCTGCAACTGTAAAGCGAAACCAAGTAACTGTGAAGGGATCTAGCTCTTGAAGGACGATTTTGAGGGCGATCGCCAAAAATCCCCACAGCAAAACTGTGAGCAGTGATAGCGCTAGCCCTAAACGCGATCGCCCAGAAACTTGATGTAGACGCATTGAAGTTTAGGATTTATAACTTTATCAGGAAGGAGTGCTTATGCAAACATATCGACACTAGAAGAATAAATCGGCTCAACATGAATGGCGATGACACGTTTAGGACGGACTAGCAAAATTTCATTTAGTTCTGCTCTCACAGGAATAGGCATGAGATCATCCTCATTAGCTTTTGCCTTAAATTGCGATGCATACCAAGTTTTAACTTCTTCGATGGTCGTAAATTTGGTTGTCACCTCTTGTCCACCTTCTAGCTTTAAATGCACGACGTACTCATTAGGCTTTTTAGGTTCTCTCGCCATTTCGATCCACTCCGTCTAAATTTCACTTCAACATGATGGATTATATAGCAAATGATAGTAGGGGCAATTCATGAATTGCCCCTACTATCATCTGTGTTGAGATAATATTGACTGCTAAAATCAAATAATTTTTTAACAGTCTTGGAAACTAAAGCTCTTAAAAAGTTGTTTGTATATTAAATGAAGGAATCTAGAGTGAAAATTCATAAGTGGGCGATCGCCATATTATTGTGGGGTTTCCTGTTTAGAGCTGTATCCGCGATCTATCTGAACATGGGTTTTGATGAAACTTACTATTACCTCTACACCCAAAATCTCAACTTAAGCTATTTCGATCACCCGCCCCTCGTCGCCTTGACAGCAGGGATTGGCGTATGGCTCACAGGTGCAGTTACGCCATTTACACTGCGGATTGGTGGCGTTTTACTTTATACAGGGACATTAATCTTTGCTTATCTGGCTAGTAAAAAACTATTTGGCGATCGCACAGCCACTCTAACTCTGGCAATTTTGACCACAATTCCGATTTTTCAGATTGCCTTTGGTATCCTGACGCTGCCTGATAACGCTTTGATGTTTTTCTGGATGGCTTGTTTATGGGTTGCTGCCGAAGAATTTTTCCCATCCGATCAAGCTGACCAATATCAGCCGACCTATCGCCTTGCGATCATTGGCTTATGTGTGGGATTAGCATTTTTAGGTAAATATCATGGGCTACTGCTGGGTGGGGGACTGGGACTATTTTGCTTGCTCAGTCGACGCCATCGTCCCGCTTTATTTTCAGTCTGGACTTTAGCGGCGATCGCTTTATTTGCGATCGCTATTTCTCCCGTTCTAATCTGGAATGCTCAACATGAATGGGCTTCATTTCGTTTTCAAAGCGGACGAGCAGTGCCGACTCAAGGTTATAACTTAGAGCGATTGTTGGGAACGATCTTATTAGCACTTGTTTATCTTTTTCCCACTTTTGGCATTCCAATATGGTGGACAAGTTTCCGCACGGTGGGCAAATTATTTTCTAATCGCCAAGCAAAGAACGATGCAGATCTGCATCGTAATAAACAGTTATTAATTCTCTGTGTATCGATGCCGATTTTCTTTGGTTTTACCTTTATGGGCGGATTTATGCAAATCTTGCCCACATGGCACATGCCAGGTTTTTTTGGCGCGACTCTATTGCTAGGCGAAAGGGCGGCGCAAGTGCAGTTAAAACGTCCTAAATTCATTCGTAACTGGCTGTGGGGATCGGGCGTGGCGATTTTGCCACTTTTGCTGATTGGCTTGCTCCATGTACATTTGGGAATTGCTCAAAAAGGTGGTGATCAGGCGATCGCTGGTGCTTTCTGGGAAGCAAAAGATGATCCTTCGACGCAGATGATTGATATTGAGCAGTTACGCCAAGCTTTTATCGATTCACCGATGCTGAAGACAGAATTACAAAAAGTGGATTTTGTATTTAGCAATAATTTCTTTGTGGCGGGACAAGTGGGCATGGCGATCGAGCCATTAGGAAAAAAAGTGACTTGCTTCGATGGAGATCTTCGCGGTTTTGCCTATTGGAGCAAAGCCGAAGATTTTGTCGGCAAGACTTCGCTTTATATCACTTCTGAACAATTTATAAAAGATGAGAAATTCCCAAAACCCTTAGATAAGTACAAAGATTATTTTCTATCTCTAGAAAAAATTGCGGATATTCCGATTAAACGAGGTGGACAAGCCGTCCAAATTTTCCCAGTTTATCGCGCTTCACCAATGCTCAAACCTTATCCACGTCCTTATGGTTAAAAACAAGTGCGGCGCTCTGCGCCGCACTTGTTTTTTTATGAAATTCGCAATACAGGTTTACCTGTGACAAGAACTTTTTCAACAATATCCGCCGCCATCTTTACGCCGCCAGACTTTTGCATTGCTGCTTGCATCTTTTGAGCGTTATCTCGATATTTTGGTTGCGTTAATACTTTTTGCACAGCATTTCGCAATTTAGGAACTGTTAATTTTTTGACAGGAATAACTACACCTGTTTCTGTCCAAGCAATTCGCGCTGCGACACCTGGTTGATCGTTAGCGATCGGAATCGCAACCATCGGTACGCCACAACTCAAGGATTCCAGCGTAGTATTTAGCCCTGCGTGGGTAATCGTGAGTTGAGCTTTTTGTAAAATCTCTAATTGTGGCGCATATTTGACCACAATTGGATCACCTGCTAAAGCGGATAAGCGATCGGGTTCAGTTGAACCACCCAAAGAGATAATCAATTGCACATCTAAATTTTGACAAGCTTCGGCAATTTGACTGAAAATCTCTAACAATTGATTCTGAATTGTTCCCATTGAGGCATAGATTAAGGGCTTTCCATTTAGTTTTTCGTATGGAAAAGGAACCCTAGCAAGACTTTGGGGGATATAAAAGTTGCCTGTAAAATGAAAGCAGTCAGGTAACTTTTGGCGTGGAAATTCAAATTCTACTGGTTGCCGACAGATTTGAGCAAGCTGAGAATATGCATCATTAGAGCGTGTGAAAACTGGTAAGTTCCACTTACGCCGATATGTGTTCATGGTCTCTAAAATAGGATTGATCAGACTATCTATAAATCGATAACCAATTTTGTTGCGAATCATCCCCAAAAAGCTGGAAGAATAAGACCAGCCAAAAGTTGCTGGAGGCACAGATGACTCTCTATTCAACATTATGGCACTGGTAACAGTAATAAATGGAATCCCTAGATGCTCGGCTACGCAAGAAGAACCAAAGGCAGCCTGATCGATTAGCAATAAATCAACTTGACTATCTCGAATTACTTCTAATCCTTCTTCCATCATCAAAATAGCGGCTTCTTGAAACGACTTAATCGTATATCGAAGCGCAGCCATTCCACTTAATTCTCCCATTTTGACCAAAGTAGCAGGTGAGTAACCAAGAGGATGAGATATTTCGCCGTAGGCTTTGAAAGCTAACCCTGCGGCTTCAGTTTTTTCTTGACAGTCCATCACTCCAATCAAAGTTACTTGATGCCCTCTTTGTTTGAGTTCATAGCCTAGTGGTAACAATGTGTTGAGATGCCCTGTGGCAGGGACGCAGATGATGCCAATGTGAGCCATATTTTTCGCGATCGCATAGGAACAAAATAAGCATAATCGAAAATATGTTTTATGGTTAATAATTTTGCGCGATCGCCTTTCATAATTGCCAAAACCCACCGACCACTAATTTGTTTACTCTAAATCTAAAGTATGTTGCTTGACTTCCATTTGTTTTTCCGCAGATTTGAGGACTTCTAAGGCAAGTAGAATATCGAGGCGTTTTTGTTCTTCGATGATTTCTTGGACAGTAACGATGCGGATTTTATCGACTGGGGCGCTCATGTATTGACTTTGATAAATTCCTGCCTCTTTGGCTTCTTTGCTCATGTCTTTAGTGGGCTTTTGCAGGGTGATAAATACGCCGAGAGTAGCGCTTTCACGGGTGATTGTGCCTTGCAGATCGCGAATGTCTCTGGATGAAACTTTGCCTGATTTGACTTGCAAAATGATTTTTTCGGGATCATCTTTTTCGCTCCTAAAGTAGGCGATGCCGTCAATGCCTTTGTCTGCGCCTTTCTTTTGGTTGATGATGGCGCGGTTGTTTGAGTAGGTAAGGACTGCCCATTTTTCAAATTCTTTACGAGTGCGATCGTCAGATTTATTGGCAAGGGCTTCGGCAGATTTCATGTCTTTGGGAATGCCGTTAATGACGATCTGCTCAAGTACATCTGAGCTAAAAGTGTCTTCCAATCGCCTAAGAATTAAGCTGATGCTTTGATAGGTGATATCAATGCCAA
Source organism: Pseudanabaena sp. CAN_BIN31 (assembly GCA_026785865.1). Taxonomy (GTDB): domain Bacteria; phylum Cyanobacteriota; class Cyanobacteriia; order Pseudanabaenales; family Pseudanabaenaceae; genus Pseudanabaena. The sequence continues at coordinate 2,025 of JAJAZG010000255.1, read as the reverse complement.
TCCATTTACGGTTTAAACGTTGAGAAACTGCAACAGTTGTACCACAGCCACAATAAGCATCTAAAACTACATCACCTTCTTGACTACTAGCTTTGATAAAATGCTCTAGCAAACTTTCTGGTTTTTGTGTCGGGTAACCAAGCCTTTCTCTGGAAACTTGATTTAAAAATGGAATTTCAATCCAGTCTTTCGCTAAAACCCCTTCAGACTCATCTAGATACTGTCGATAAGTATATTCACATTCTTCTGCTAAAGCAATATCAGTTTTTCTTCTAAGATTTCCTGCTTCAGGTACATTACGACCTCTCAGACGAAACCTTCTACCATCTAAATCAATATGACGAAACTTTTTGATGGTTGATGCTGAATATTCACCAGTAATTTCTCTATAGTTAAATCTATGTTTATCAGTAGATTTTGAATAAAGAAAAATTACATCATGCTTTCTATTGAATGATGTCTTAGAAATACCTCTTTCGCCATAACACCAAATAATTTCATTCAAAAAATTACCTCCCTGAGCGCAAAAAATGGCATCAATGATAATTTTCAAATAATGAGAAGCTGTTGGATCGCAGTGTAAATAAAAACTTCCTGTAGGTTTTAAAACCCGATAAATCTCAGCAATTCGCAAGGTCATGCTAATCAGATAAGCGAGCAAACTTCCTTTACCTAAAACCTTAAGTAATCCAGACATAAGATCGATACTTTGAGCAGTAAAATGACCTTGGTAATTTTCTTGAATCTCCGCTAAACCTAGAATCGCCCGATTATCCCAAGTCCATGTATCGATAAATGCTTGCGCTTGCGCTTTATCTTCTTTGCCAATATTGTTATAAATCTGGTTATAGTTGCGCTTTGAGTTAAACGGCGGATCGATATAGCACAAATCCACCGACTCATCCTTAATATGTCGGCGCAAAACTTCGAGATTATCCCCGTAAAATAATTGATTTTTAGATTGATTGCGAGATTGGTCAGGCATGGACTTTTAGCCAATAGTCATGTTTGATTTACCTTATCATAGCCACTGTGCATTTGAAACGAGATCGCATAATCAGCATCCCCAAGTGAAAGGCGATCGCTATATCATCTCCGCTTTGCGATGAACCCAACCCCAGATTTTTTGTAAGACAATCATCTGGGTTTGCTATGAATTAAATTGATAGCGCAAAAATAACTCAGATTCATGTTGATATAGCGATCGCAACTTCAGCTTTGGTAAGTCGCCGCCACCTAAGCCATAGCCAGCACCACTAACAACAGTCATATTATCGACACCACCAACTATGTGAGGAGATAAAGTCAAAAATAATTCATCAGCTAAGCCCTGAGAAATGAGCGAATAATTTAAGGTGGAACCACCTTCAACTAAGAGTCGCTTAATGCCAAGTTGCTGAAACAGCATTGGTAATACTTGTTTTAAATCAATTTGGTTGTCTTGAGTTGGGAATCGGAAAACTTGAGCTTGATCATTTACCCATGCCGCGATCGCCGTATTCTCGCCTGTCAAGACAACTCGCAAATCTTTTCCCGCCTCCCAAAATCGATCTTCGCTTGGCAAATTGCCTGAATTAGTAATTACAATACCCAATGGTTGCGGCTGCAAAAAGTTTTTTTGGCGCTCTTCACCTAATTCGGGAGGTAAGGTGGGGATAAAATCATCTTGGCGCAGAGTTGTTCCACCAACTAAGATGGCATCAAATTGCGATCGCAGTCGTTTCATTAATAGGCGATCGGGGCGCGATCCTAAGCCAGTAAGTTTCCCAGCATGAGTTGTTGCTTTCCCATCAACACTAGACACCATATTGAAGGCAATATATGGACGCTTTGCGACATCACCTAAATCATTTAAATCAAATTCTACGCCTTCGGTGGGAAAGGCTAATTCTTCAAAGTTATAAATGCGATCGTGAGACGAATATAAGCTGTTATACATAAAAAATAAAAAAGCAAATAACTTACACACTTTAAAACGCAAATGTAGTTCGGCGGGGGTCACCCGCCGCACTTCATTTGGGGTTT
>JAJAZG010000254.1 GCA_026785865.1 Pseudanabaena sp. CAN_BIN31 | reverse complement strand
CGATCGCCACTCGCGCCGCTAGAAAAATCCCCGGGCGAGGGGTCGTCGCCCTTGCGCGCCCCCATTTAAAACGCTACCCCAAAACGGTGGGGCCCCCGCGGGGGGGGCGCCGCAGCTTTTTCGGTTTTGGTTACTTTTGCCTATCCACTTACTCTAATTATGTATTTCGAGTTCAGCCTTCATTTTCCCCAATGTCATATTCATTTGCTCAAACATTTGTTGTGGTGTGATCCCAAAATTGCCTAACTGATTTTCCAGTTGCTTCAAGGTCATCTGTGCCATAAAATCATCGGACAATTCAAATCGCTTCATAAAAATTTTATAACGATCCATCATTTCTTCCATTTTTTCGATAAATAGAACTTTGCCCTCGCGATCAAACTTGCCATAACTACCGCCAAGCTGAGTCAGTGCTTGATAATCTTGAAATAGATTACGGGCTTCATCTTGAACGATCTCAGAATCAAAAAATGCCATGACTAATGCTCTGGTTTACTTACATCTATTCTGATTTTACAGGCTAGTCAAGCTTTACAGAAATTAACCGAAGTGAGGATATCACCATAAAAAGCTAAAAAAGTAGGACGGTGCAAAGCATCGTCCTACTTTTACGATTTATTACAAGCAAGGGGCTTAAGCCCCTTGTTCTTTGTGGGTTAACTCATGATTGGTACAGCATGATCGCGTTTGCGCGGCAAATATCTAACCGAAATACGCTTTAAACCGCATTTGTCTTCAAGCTCACGGACATAATCAACCGCTTCACCCTTATGTTCGCGATCGTCAAGAGTTTCAAGAACACTCAAAATCTCTGTATCTAAACCGGGTTGACCGATAAATAGGTGCATAAGAGTTTCGGAAGTATCATCATCGGGGTAGATGGGGATGTAGTAGATGTAAGGGATTTCCATAAGCTCCGTGTTAATGCGTGGATTCAGACCCGCTTTAATTTTTTGTGATTTCTTGTAAATATTAGATTGTAGTTATAGCAGTTAAGCTAACTGAAATAAAGATACAACATTGCAATAAAGCGTAGACTAGGAAACTACAATAGAAACATACAAAAACGCGCCAAATCAGCAAAGGCGATCGCTATATCGATCTCTTTGGAAATCAAAGTGCGATTCATCTAAATCATGCTCAACCCAGACCTAAATACAATTCAACTCACCCAAGATGACTACGAGCGCTACTCGCGTCACCTGATCTTGCCTGAAGTTGGCGTAGAAGGACAAAAGCGTCTCAAAGCTGCCAGCGTACTGTGCATCGGTACTGGCGGATTGGGTTCACCTTTGTTGTTATATCTCGCCGCCGCAGGTGTCGGACGCATCGGCATCGTAGACTTTGATGTGGTAGACACATCCAACCTTCAGCGTCAAGTCATTCACAGCACTAGCTCCGTCGGCAAACCTAAAATCGAATCGGCAAAAGCGCGGATTTTAGAAATAAATCCCCATTGTCAAATTGATCTATACAATACCCATTTATCTTCAGTCAATGCGCTAGAAATTATCGCTCCCTACGACATCGTTGTCGATGGCACGGATAACTTCCCCACGCGCTATCTGGTCAATGATGCCTGTGTGTTGCTAAATAAGCCCAACGTCTACGGTTCAATCTACCGTTTTGAAGGACAGGCAACTGTCTTCAATTATGAAGGAGGTCCCAACTATCGCGATCTCTATCCAGAGCCACCACCTCCAGGGCTAGTTCCGTCTTGCGCTGAAGGCGGCGTTTTGGGGATTCTTCCCGGAATTATTGGTGTAATTCAAGCCACAGAAACCGTGAAGATTATTCTCGGTCAAGGCAATACTCTGAGCGGACGTTTGTTGCTTTACGATGCCCTCAAGATGACCTTCCGCGAACTAAAACTTCGCCCCAACCCAGTCCGTCCTGTAATCGAAGAATTGATCGATTATCAGATGTTCTGCGGTATCCCTCAACAAAAACAAACCGAAATGGAAGCACAACAAGCGATCGTCGAAATTACCGTTACAGAACTCAAAGAAATCATTGATTCTGGTGCATCAGATTATCTAATTATCGATGTCCGAAATCCCAATGAATGGGAAATTGGTAAGATCCCTAACACAGTGCTTATTCCTTTGCCAGAAATTGAAAATGGTAATGGTGTGGAGAAGGTCAAGGCTTTACTCAATGGTCATAAGCTCATTGCTCATTGCAAAATGGGTGGGCGATCAATGAAGGCTTTGGGCATTCTTAAGCAAGCTGGTATTGACGGAATCAATGTACAGGGCGGCATTAATGCATGGAGTGAACAAATCGATCCTTCGGTTCCAAAATACTAATCGTTGATTCAAGAACTGTAGAAAGCTGAGGCGATCGCCTCAGCTTTCTACCTAGTGCAGGAAAGAAAGCGATGACGACAAAACTTTATGACACAGATTTTTATGCTTGGACTTTGGAGCAATCTAAATTATTGCAAGTGGCTAATTGGCAAGATTTAGATATTGAAAATTTGGTGGAGGAGATTGAGTCGTTGGGCAAGCAGGAAAAACGTGAGTTAGAAAATCGTCTTGGCGTTTTAATTGGACATTTGTTGAAGTGGATTTATCAACCGAATATGCGTAGTCGAAGCTGGCAAGTAACAATTCGGGTACAGCGACAACAAATTCAAAGACATATTCAGCAAAACCCTAGTTTGAAAGCCTATTTGTCAGAGGCGATCGCAGTTGGTTACGATCTAGGCTTAGAACTATTTTTTAAAGAGACGCAACTGCTAGATGCAGATTTGCCTGAAGTTTGCCCATTTACGGATACCCAGATTTTCGATCCTGCTTTTCCTGAAAAGTGATTATAGACAAGGGGCTTAAGCCCCTTGTTTTTGGTTGCTGTCCTAAGGCGATCGCACAGATTTTTTTGTATTATCGGTTTAAAGTTAATTCTTTTTTATTACCCAAAATTCCTTGTGGTCGCCAGACCATTAATAAAATTAAAGTAACTCCAATCAGCATTAATTGAATTGCTTCAAACCTGCCGCCATCGGCGCGAATTTGTTCGGGTAAAAATCGCGGTAGAGCGTTATAAATCTGAAATATTGCTGCGCCGAGGATTACGCCCAGATTATTTCCTGCGCCGCCGATCGCGATGATTGTCCATGCTTGGAATGTAATCAGGGGAACAAAATTATCGGGATAGACAGTGGTTAATTGCCAAGCATAGAACGATCCTGCCATTCCACCGATCGCCCCGCCGATCGCAAAAGCTTGGAGTTTATACCAAAATACATTTTTGCCAAGCGCTTTCACTACTTCTTCGTCTTCACGGATCGCCTTTAGCACTCGTCCCCAAGGCGATCGCACTAACCACTCTAACCGCCAATACACCACCGCAACGACAGCAAGTAATAGGGCAGCTAGCACAAAGGAATAATATTGACGCGAGACTAGATTTACTAAAGGAAGCGGAAAATCCTGTACGCCCCTTGTGCCTTTGGTGAGCCACTCTTCATTATTGACAAATAGCCGCACCATCTCCGACACGCCAATGGTAACGATCCCCAAATAGTCTTCGCGCAATTTTAAGGCGGTGCTACCGATAATAATGCCTAATAAACCTGCGATCGCCGATGCTATTAAAAAAGCGAAGAACCAAGGCACACCATTGAGAGTCAGCAATACCGTTGTATATGCTCCGACCGTCATAAAAGCGACATGACCAAAGTTAACTAATCCTGCAAATCCCCATTGTAGATTTAGCCCTAGACTAAACAGCGCAAAGATGGCTGCGTTAATGAAAAGTGTGGTGATGTATTCGATCATGAAGTTAATTGACTGCGCTAGCGATG
>JAJAZG010000253.1 GCA_026785865.1 Pseudanabaena sp. CAN_BIN31 | reverse complement strand
AGCCCACGCTGCGCGTGGGCTACAGCTTTTTGGGTTTAATTATGCTTACCTACTTAATTAATAAATACAGGCATCTAAAATACTCAAAACTTCATCAATAAGACTCTCTGAAGCATTTTCTACCCATTTTATCTTTCTGGATTTGTAGTCAATCGATTTGACTTGCTCCACCATCACGTAGCCAGTTAATGTTTTGCTATCGGCGATCGCAACATGAAATGAGGAATCACGCTTAGTGCTTGTGATAGGACAAACAATTGTTAATCCAGTGTATTCGTTAAAAATGCTACTGCTTACCACTAAAGCAGGTCTTCTACCTTTCTGTTCGTGTCCTGATTGTGGATCGAAAGTGACGATCACGAAATCACCTTTTTTAGGAATGTAGTTAGACATTTACCAAACTTCCAAACCTGTAGGTACTCCCCAATCCAACTCTTCAGTCTGATAGTCGTGAGGTAGTTTGGCAACCAAATCCTCGATCTTGTACTTTCCACGAATTTTACGAGCTGGTTTAATGACTATATGATTCTGTGTAGTCAAGATTTCTAACTCATCCCCAACCAAAATGTTTGCTTGAGCCAGTATCTCTTTGCTCAATCTAATCCCTTGGCTGTTGCCCCACTTTTGCACTTTAACAAGCATAATTGTTTGCAGAATTGTATAGCCAAAGTATAGCCTAAAACTTCGCCTCTTCTTTACAGTCCTAACCCTTTAGCATATTCACAGTCAGTATTTGCTCCTTCAGCGTCACCAAGTTTTGCTTTCGCTAATCCGCGATTGAAATAGGCAGGTGCAGCATCTGGGACGAGTTCAATGACCTTGTTATAGTCATCGATCGCCCCAACATAGTCCTCAATTTCGGAGCGATCGTAGGCGCGGTTGTAATAGGCTTCGGCATAGTCAGGATCAAGGGCGATCGCAGCAGTATAGTCGGCGATCGCACCAGCAAAGTCCTCAATTTCGGCGCGTTCCATACCGCGATCGTTATAGGCTGTTGCGGAATCTAATTTGTCCGTCATTGCTTTAAAAAATAGTTACTGTCTGTGCTTTTCTTCTAAGATACAAGGTACGAGGTCTAATGCAAAAGAAACCAAAAACCAAAAAGGTGTGGCGTACGCTGCGCGTGCGCTACACCTTTTTGGTCTTTAAGGTTTCTTTTGCATTAGACAGAAAACTTTGCTCTGTCCATATTAAGTTGATTTTCACTGTATGACTTCCAAGCTCAAACTAGCAATCCCACTAATAAGTCAGCATTTGCAGTCATGGTGCGCCCGCATCCAAACTACATTTCTGCGGTTAGTTAGCCCATTACAAGCTTGGCGCGAAGGAAGTCGCTTAGTGAGTGCGAGATTTTTGGGATGTTTGTTAGTGGTGATGCTAGCAACTTTACCTTTTTTAGAAAATGCTCAAACTGGCTTAATTGGCGCGGCGGTAGCGATCGCGTGGTTAATGCTTTGGCTAAGCGATCGCCGCGACTCTGAAGATCAAACCGTACCAATTTGGACACCGATACATTTACCTTTGATTAGTTATTGGGCGATCGCCTTAGTTGCGACATTGCTATCACCTGTGCGCGTAGCCGCCGCCGATGGCATGGTGAAGTTGACTATATATATGTTGGCGTTCGTGTCACTGAGTCGATTGATGCGTTTGGGTTGGCGATCAATTTTGATCGGAGCCTATTTAATTACAGCCTTAGTAGCCAGTGCCTATGGCGTGCAGCAATGGTATCTCGGCGCACCCGAACTAGCGACATGGACTGATCCCACTTCCGAGACCGCAGGCATTACGCGAGTTTATAGCTTTTTGGGCAATCCCAATTTGTTTGCAGGATACTTAATGCCAGCCCTACCACTTGGCGCGATCGCGGCGATCCATTGGCGCAATTGGGGCATGAAGGCTTTGGGTATACTTACGGCGATTTTAGGCGCATTTTTCTTCACTCAATCTCAAAGTCGCGGCGGACTAATCGGGATCGCGGCTGAGAGTTTTACGTTGGTAATGCTATTGGTATATTGGTGGGGCAAGCGCTTGCCGAGTTGGACTCTGCCCAGTGTTTTTGGTGGTACAGCAGGGGCGATCGCCTTGGGGACAATTCTCGTACCGACACTTCGTAAGCGAGTTGGCAGTATTTTTGGAACCGAAGACAGCAGCAATGCTTTTCGGGTCAATGTTTGGATGTCGGTATTAAATATGATCAAAGCCAAACCGATTTTGGGAATTGGACCTGGCAATAAAGCTTTTAACCAAGTTTATCCGCTCTATCAGCGATCGGGTTATAGCGCTTTGGGAACTTATTCAGTTCCGTTAGAAATAACAGTTGAGACAGGGATTATTGGCGTAATTTGCTATGGGTGGCTAATTTTTACGATTTTTCGCCAAGCATGGATTGCTCTAAATCGATTGAGAAGCGATCGCGACTCTAGTGGCTTATGGATTATTGCGGCGATCGCTACACTCGTGGGCATGATCGTGCATGGCTTAGTCGATACAGTTTGGTATCGACCACAGGTGCAGTTACTTTGGTGGCTAGCGATCGCGATTATCAGTAGTTTCTATATTACTCCTATTGAAACCCCAATCGAAAATTGATATTTCTCGTAAGTAAAGCGACTTTAACAGGCAAGCGGCTTAAGCCCCTTGTTAAGGCGATTGAAAATTGCCATGCCCCTGAATTTTTACTGTTTTATCTGTAGAAAATATGTAATTATTACGACTACATTAGAGACAATAGCGGGTAAGCTATTATTAATTGATCTGATTTAAAATCTTTTAAAACCTAAAATTTTTTGTTTGGGTAGCTAAGCGCAGAGGATAAACAGTGGAAACCCCAAAGACATTTCGTATAGATCGTGGCATCGGTCAATATGACTTCAATGATTACTATGCTGTACTCGGTTTACCACTAACAGCAGAATCTTCTCATGTGCGTAAACAATATCTTTTGATTGCCAAATGCTTACATCCTGATATTCATGGGCGATCGCATTCTGAGAAACAAGTAGCTACTCAATATTTATCTAAGTTGGTTAATCCCGCTTACAATGTGCTATCCCAAGAACGAGAACGAACAGAATATTCGGCAATCCTAAAACTGCTTGGCAAACGCTTGATGAAACGCAATCAAAAATTTGCGCCGCAATCAGACCTTGCTAAAAAATACTTAACCTGTGCTCAAGCTATCAATTATGAACAAACAATTCAGGAAATTGCCAAAGTTCAATATCATGACCTCGAAAAAGCTTTAGAAAATATTGGCTTATTAAGTGAACTGAATTTAGTACATATCCTGCTGCAAGAGGGTTACAAACATGCGCCAAGTAACCCGATTGTAAGTTCTTCCTATACATCGAAGTCCAGCAGTGATGACACTACCATTCAAGTTGGTAACACGGGGCTTAATAGAGATAGTTCAACTTATTCCAATAGCGCAGGTAATAGTTATCAAATGCGAAGTGAGTCTCAATCACCTTTGCGTAATAATGCTGCCAAGGCTCCAAATCAGGCTACTAATCCAAATAATGTTGTTAATGGTTCGTTTAATCAGTATATTCACCAAGCTGAAAGCTGTATCAATCAACAATTATGGGCTTCAGCTTTAAAAGAACTGCGTAATGCGATCCAAGTTGATTGTAACAGTAGCAAATGTCATGCTTTGCTGGGCTTTGTTTATATGAATCAAAAATTATCAGGCATGGCAAAAGTAAGTTTTCGGCAAGCATTAAAACTCAATCCTGATGAACCCATAGCTAAACAGTATATTGATCAAGTGTCTGGTATAGATTCTAGTGGCGCTAACACCTCAAAAACTGATCCTAAATCTAAGAATGATAAAAAAGGTGGATTTTTTGGTTGGTTGGGTGGTGGTTGATTGGTGACTCTAGGCAAAGAAGATATTAAATTAGCGATTCAAGATCAGGCGATCGCCCTCGGTTTTACCAAAGTCGGCATTGCTAAGGCGGAGTCGGGGATTGAGGCGGATCGCTTGCAAGAATGGCTAGCACTGGGATATCAAGCGGATATGGCTTGGATGACAAATCCGAAGCGGCAAGATATTACGGAGGTGATGGCAGGTGTCAAGTCGGTCATTTGTGTGGCGCTAAATTATTACACCCCGCATCAGCATTCAGGCGATCGCGATGTTGGTAAAATCTCGCGCTATGGTTGGGGGCGTGACTATCACAAGGTTTTGACGAAGAAGCTCAAAGCTTTAGCAAGTTGGCTAACGGCCCAAGGGGACGGAATTCAGGCGCGTTACTATGTTGATACGGGACCGATCGCCGAAAAAGCTTTTGCTCAGAGGGCAGGAATCGGTTGGATTGGTAAACATAGCAATGTGATTACGCGAGACTATGGCTCTTGGTTATTTTTGGGCGAAGTGCTAACTAATTTAGAATTAGAGCCTGATCGCCCTCATACCGATCATTGTGGTACATGTACGCGCTGCATTGACGCTTGCCCGACAGGGGCGATCGCCCAGCCTTTTGTGGTGGATGCTAATCGCTGTATTGCTTTTCACACGATTGAGAACAAAGCCGAACAGCTCCCCGATGCGATCGCGGCAAATTCACAAAATTGGGTCGCAGGTTGTGACATTTGCCAAGATGTTTGTCCTTGGAATCAGCGCTTCGCTCAAGAAACCTTAGAATCTGATTTTCAACCTTTTCCTCATAATATTGATCCTAAATTAGAAGATTTAGCAAATATGACTGATCAGGAATGGGATCAGCATTTTACAGGTTCAGCGCTGCGAAGGATTAAACGCGATCGTTGGCAACGCAATGCTCAAGCCCAAATTGATGTTAATGATAGGATTTAGGTAAACTTTGTCGAGATAAAGATGGGAAGCATTGCATATTTAGATTGTCCGACAGGAATTGCGGGTGATATGTGTCTGGGTGCGCTAGTGAGTGCGGGTGTCCCTTTAGAGTATTTACAAGAAATTGTTCACAAATTAGGACTCGATCGCGAAGTTAAGCTATGGACAGAATCCGTTCATCGTGGCGGTATCGAAGCCACAAAAATGCATATCGAATTACTGAACTATAGTTGCCCTGAGCCGCCCACAGTTGCATCGGAACAGCCACATTCTCATGCTGAATATGTTCATTCCCATAGTCAGGAAGATCATACCCATGATTCCCATCATCAAGAACATTCTCATCAAGTTCATCGCCACTTACCTGATATTCAAAAAATCATTCGTGATGCGAAATTACCAAAACAGGTTGAAATTTGGAGTTTGGCAACATTTCAAGAATTAGCGATCGCGGAAGGATTAGTACATGGAATTGCGCCCGAAGCAGTACATTTTCATGAAGTGGGGGCGCTTGATGCGATCGTCGATATTGTCTGCACTTGTGCGGGATTTGCTTGGCTAAAAGTTGAGAAAATCTATTGCTCAGCTTTACCTGCGGGTGGTGGTTATGTAGATTGCGACCATGGCAAGATGCCTGTTCCAGCCCCTGCGACATTGAAATTATGGGAGATGCATGAAGTTAGTATTTTTGATAATGGCATCAGGAAAGAATTAGTCACACCCACAGGAGCGGCGATCGCCGTTACCCTATGCGAAAAGTTTGGCGAAGTTCCCTTAATGAAAATCAAAAAAGTGGGACTAGGTGCAGGTACGCAAGATCTAGAAATTCCCAATGCTTTGCGGTTGTGGGTTGGCAAGAGCAAAAAAAAAGTCTAGAACTAGATAAGGTTCTTTCCCTTGGGAAAGAACCTTATCTAAATAATGAAACAATCGCCATTTTAGAAACTCAAGTCGATGACATGACCGCTCAGGCGATCGCTTACACAATGGAAGAATTACTGAGGCATGGGGCGCTTGATGTCTATACTCAAGCGATCGGCATGAAAAAATCTCGCAGTGGAATTTTGCTTACCGTCATTTGTCCATGCGATCGCCAAGCTATTTGTGAGCAAGTTCTTTTTCGGGAAACTACTACACTCGGTATTAGATATCGTTTGCAAGAGCGGAAAATTTTGTTTCGGGAAATCTATGAAGTAGAAACAGAATATGGCAAAGCGAGAGTGAAGATTGCTTGGCGCGATGGATTTTGTACGGTGCAACCAGAATATGAGGACTGTGCGAGCTTAGCGCGATCGCATAATATGCCATTAATTTGCGCGCAAGAAGCCGTGAAATCCGCAGGAGAAATATCTTTGCAAAGCAGAAACTTAACCGAAAATACTTGATCCTAGACCATAGTAGGTATGCATAGTAAAAGCCAAAAAGCTGTAGCGCCCCCGGGGCGGGCGGGACACCGTTTTTGGGTTTGTGTTTTTTATAGAATTATTACTCCAGCCGGGAAAATATAAAAAAAAAGAGTGATAAGCATTTCGT
>JAJAZG010000252.1 GCA_026785865.1 Pseudanabaena sp. CAN_BIN31 | reverse complement strand
GGCGCACGCTGCGCGTGCATCACATATTTTTGGGTTAGGCGATACTGCTGCGCTTGCGGGACTCTTTGTAGGAAGTCGTCACATTGCGTAAACCTGACTTCACCATTTGCTGCTCCAAAATCGCAAAAAAGCGGCGGCGATCGCTACTTGTAACCACCGCTTGATTATGAGCTTCCGCAAGTGCGACAGGATAGCCATAGCCTTTCTGGACTTGCGCGAGAATTATTTGCAAGGCTTGCGATCGCATTTCCACATCGAGAGCCGTCCAAGCTGGCATCTCGATTCTGGCGATTTCCGTGCCGACATGGAGATAACAAAAATAAACCTGATGTTCGCCATATTCTTGCAAAATCCGCGCCTGACTTTTCCAGAGAGGACTGCATTCGCCTACTTTTAGCAACCGATTCCATAATGCACCATCGCGCAATGGTTGGAGTTGACTGCATGGAGCCAAATCAAGCGGTTTAGCAGAACAGTGAGTATTGCAATCAGGTTTCTCAAAAGGACATAATTCCAAACGCAAAAAATTAGTAGCTTCAGCAGCACGCGGGGCGCTGATATATCCTGCCAAGGGAATTTTTTGGGCTTTGAGTTTGTCCCATGCAGTGAGAATATCTGGCAAAAGTTGCGATCGCGCCTCGGCAGAAATATCATCAAATTCCCAATGAATCAACGCGCCATCAGTAAAGGCGAGTATTGGCGGTTCAGGGAATTGCGATCGCGTTTCGATTGCTAAATTTGCTAGAGCGACATTTTCAGCAACTGTACGCTTAAGCGACATCCATTGCTCAGTCTGGATTCCCCATTGTCGCGCTTTATAAAGGTCTTCTGTTTTATAAAATACTTCAGGAATATTATCGAGTAGTGGATAGACTCCAGAATTATAGTAAATTGCGACTCTACCAATATTAATCAGATAGCAATAAGCGATTTCATGGCGGCTAGGTGCAATTTGGGAGCCATCAGTGGCGAGTACGATGTGCGGTGTAGTAATTGGGGCGATCGCCTGAGTTTGTGATAAAGGTTCAATCGGTTCTGCACAATTAAAAATTAGGCGATCGCGCCATTGGGTAATTGCTTGAGAGTGCTTCACCTGATTTACAGTTGCTTTCTGAAATATAGTTTCAGCGCGATCGAGTTTGACGGTCAATTGCTGAGCTTCTCTCTGCAATTGTTCAGACATCCCTTGCATCTGTCCCATCAGTTTCTGTAAATCCAGCATAGTTACCTGTAAATGCGATCGCTTGTCACAAAATCTAAATGAAGAAAATTATTTCTGGTAAGCACTTTTGCGGCTCAGTCACACTCCAATCATAGCCTACTTGATATTCGCGATCGCTCTAAACGAACGCTAAAACCATAAGCTAAAATGCGATCGCTCCCTTTACCTTTAAACTATTGGCTTGGATTCAACGTATTTACTAAGTGGATATGCGCTCAACTACTTTGTTACTATGTAATTTTTCATAGAAAAATCTAAGTTTTATTACCTAAAGTCCGCATTGTGAGTGACACTGTTAGCCAACTCGCATCAATATTAGGCTAATATTATTTATGTTGAAGAGTCTGTAAAACTAGGATTGATTATTGCTGATAGAGGACGTATGAAACTTAAAAGAGCCTGTATCAAGGGCTTAAACGATAAAGTTGACTGTAACATTGAATTTCACGATGACATAAATATTGTCACGGGTATAAATGGATCTGGCAAAACAACATTATTGAAAATGCTCTGGTATGCAATTTCAGGAAATATAGAGCGTCTTATATCTGAAATAAATTTTGAATCATTTAAATTAGAAACAAGTTATTACGATTTATCTTTAAACAGTAAAGATACTGGCATTGATTGGGAATATGCTGCGAATGATATCAAAAAAAATGGTCAGATTAATTTAGGCGAATATAACCCAACAGGGGGGATTGAATCATTCAAATCTCTAATTATAGAAAGTAGAAAATCATCTCTTTTCTTCCCGACTTTTAGAAGAATCGAAGGAGGATATTCAATGGTAAATGATCAAACTGTTGGACGTATTGCCAAACCACTTCAGTCTTTTTCATTATTAACAGGTGCATTCCCTCTTAGCGCTAGTATATTACAGAGGGAAAGAGATATAGATAATACAAGCATAAAAGACGAATTTACTAAATTATCAAATCGTTTAAGCATTGAAAATCACAAATTTATTTGTGCTATGTCAACTCATGACCTTGGTACATTACTAAGTACACGTCATGCTGAAATATCTGAAAAGATTAATAAGTATTCTGTTGCATTAAATAATTCACTTGTTAGTCAGATTGAAGGTATAAAATCGGGAATTAAAGATGACAAGCAAGAATCTATCGCTATTCTTAGCCGACTACAGCAAGAAATCACAACTGTTAATGATAAACGTGAACAACTTTTCCAGCCTTTCAAGGTCTTATCTGAGTTAGTGACAAAAGTTTTGCATTACAAGGGAATTAAACTTGATACTTTTACTCTTGGAGATTCGATTGATGCTATAGATTCCAAGCTTCTTTCTGCTGGAGAACAACAAATGCTTAGCTTTCTTTGCTATAACGCATTTTATGAGAACTCAGTAATATTTATTGATGAGCCTGAGTTAAGCCTCCATCCTGATTGGCAGCGTCGATTATTTCCAAATTTGATGAAGCAACAGTCAAGTAATCAGTTTATTGTCGCAACCCATTCTCCACTCATATACTCTAAGTATTCTGACAAGGAAATAATACTTTCTGAGGAGAAAGGTGAATGAGTAAAGGTAGAGAACTCTCTGAACAGGAAATTATAGATCTAATAAGAGAAGAAAAGTCAATTCTAACGATCTTAGTTGAAGGTAAAGATGATGCTTCAGTGTATAGGTATTTAGAAGATAGAATAAATGAGACAATTAATATTAGTAGTGATGATGTTGATGTTTTTAAATGTGGTGGTAGAACTACTTTAATTAATCTTTTTAAAAGAAGACAAGAGTTTAAAAATGCAAGAGTTGTTTTTGTTGCTGACAAAGATATGTGGTTTTTTGTCGGTATTCCCGCAGAATATGATAACGAAATAGTATTTACAGATGGATATTCCTTAGAAAATGATCTTTACATAGAATCACATTTTAATAGTTTGTTAACTAGAAAAGAAAAAGCAGATTTTTTTAATTTGATACAATGTCTGTCAATTTGGTTTGCTTTTGAAGTAAACAAATACAAACAAGATGGTGTATGTAAATTAAATGTGAGTATAGATGAAGTATGTCCAAATGGTACTTTATGTAATGAGTTTAAACAAAATATCAATTTTATTCAGCCGACTCAAGAAATTATAGATATGATCTGTCTCGATTACACTAGAGCGCTTCGTGGTAAACAATTATTTGATGCTCTAATAAAGTTTGTTAGCCCTCACAAGAAGAAACGAGAAACTAAATATAGCCGTTTACATCTGCTGGAAATGGGAGCAAAGTTTCCCAATCCACGTATAGATTTACTTGTTAAAAGTATTGTTGATAAGTTTAAAGAATATGATTGAGTAAAACGTAAAAATGCGGGAGAGTTCTGTAATCCCTTCAAGTTCGGCAACTTGCTCGTTAGTCAGGCGATCGCGCTTTTTTTATTCTAGAAGATTTTCTAGTCGATTCTGTAATTTATCTATTTAAGTAGAAAAAAAGCAGCGCATCGCGCTGCTTTTTTGTTGCTTGAAATAACATCTAGACTGAAACAGTCTGCCACTCTAGTTTGTCTAATGTGAGTGAACGCTCCAGCGCCCGCTCAAAGCTATCAAGCTTCGGCTCAATTAGATAAGGCTCGCCGACATAGCCTTGAATCGCTTCTTGAGTCTTCAATCCATTGCCTGTGATGTAGACAACCGTTACTTCTTCAGGATCGATTTTGCCAGCTTCTACTAACTTCTTCAGAACAGCGATCGTCGTGCCGCCAGCAGTCTCGGTAAAGATGCCTTCAGTTTCAGCAAGCAACTTCATCGCTTGAATGATTTCGTCATCGTTGACCATTTCGATATTGCCATTGGTCTTGTGCGCGATGTCGATCGCATAGATACCATCAGCAGGATTACCGATCGCCAAACTCTTGGCAATGGTTTTAGGCTTAACAGGCGTAATAAAATCGCGACCTTCTTTAAATGCGGCGGCAATGGGAGAGCAACCTTCCGCTTGTGCGCCACTGAACCGAACAGGTTTAGCATCGACTAAGCCTACTTTCACAAACTCATTGAAGCCTTTGTAAATCTTGGTGAACAGTGAACCAGAAGCCAAAGGTGCAACGATGTGATCGGGAAGTTTCCAGCCAAGTTGTTCGATAACTTCATAACCGAGGGTCTTGGAACCTTCGGAATAGTAAGGACGCAAGTTGATATTTACAAAACCCCAACCGTGAGTATTTGCGACTTCTGAGCAGAGGCGGTTTACTTGGTCGTAGTTGCCATGTACCGAGAAAACTTTGGGATTGTAAATCGTTGTGCCGAGGACTTTGCCTGCTTCGAGGTCAGATGGAATGAATACGCAACACTCCAAGCCTGCATGGGCAGCGATCGCGGCGGTGGAGTTCGCTAAGTTGCCAGTGCTAGCACAGGCAACTGTGGTAAAGCCAAGCTCAACAGCGCGGCTGAGGGCGACTGAAACCACGCGATCCTTAAAGCTTAAGGTGGGCATATTCACGGCATCATTTTTAATGTAGAGATTTTTGATGCCGAGACGCTTAGCAAGGCGATTTGCCTTGAGCAAAGGAGTCATGCCTGTGGAGACATCGATATAATTGTCAGTTTTGACGGGTAAGAAATCACGATAGCGCCAAATCGAGAGTGGACCAGCTTGAATCGTTTCACGGCTGACTCTAGCAGCGATCGCATCGTAGTTATAGGCAACCTCTAGAGGACCAAAGCATAATTCGCAAACGTGCATCGCCTTAGCTTCATATTCTGCACCGCACTCTTTGCACTTGAGATTACTGAATGTATCAACGCGAGTATCAATGCGCTCGCTGGTGTAAGGAGAGGCAATAGTTGCAGTCATGGTCTTGGTTGCCCTTTTATTCGTTAAAGGTTTTGATTTGATTTCTTTATTGAAATGAACTCTAACATAACCTTTTATAGCCGTCAAATATACCAGACTAAAATAGTAGGGTATTGAAAATATAAATTTATACGCCCCTCCCCCTCAAGAATTAAGGCGACTTCCAGAAAGCAAAATACCTATTCTGTAGCGCGGGCATCCTGCCTGCGTCACCACATGCAAGCGAGACGCTTGCGCTACATGGGAATATTCTTTTCGAGAAATCACCTAAGTTGGTAGGCGTAATAAAAAACCAAAAAGTTGTGACACACGCTGCGCGTGCGTCACAACTTTTTGGGCTTTTTAGAGGTGCGGTGCAATGCACCGCTAAATTCTTAGGTTTTAATGCCTATTTTTAGGCTGGGAAGGCAGAGACGTTTTATATCCCGTCATCTTTGGGGATTGTTATGATAAAGGTTGATCATTTTGATTACTTTTTCAACACGTTCTAAATACCATGGCAATGTTCGACATTCGTACCCCTTGGCCGCCCACCGCCGATCAACCGAAAGCGATCGCCCAATTATACGATGGATTGCAAAAAGGACTGCGTTATCAAACTCTTTTGGGCGCAACGGGGACTGGCAAAACCATGACCGTTGCCAATGCGATCGCCCAATATCAAAAACCCACTTTAGTTCTCGCTCACAATAAAACTTTAGCGGCGCAGCTTTGCAATGAATTGCGCGAATTCTTTCCCAATAATGCAGTCGAATATTTCATTAGTTACTACGATTATTATCAGCCTGAAGCCTATATTCCCGTTACCGATACTTATATTGAGAAGACGGCTTCGATTAATGATGAAATCGATATGTTGCGCCACTCAGCCACGCGATCGCTATTTGAGCGTAAAGATGTGATTGTGGTCGCCTCGGTAAGCTGCATCTACGGTTTGGGTATTCCTGAACAATATCTCAAGGCTTCGATTCCTTTAGGCGTGGGTGTGGAATACGATCAGCGAGAATTGCTAAAGGCGCTGACGAATGTGCAGTATGAGCGTAATGATATCGAAATGGGGCGCGGAAAATTTCGGGTCAAGGGTGATATTTTAGAAATTGGTCCCGCTTATGAAGATCGCACGATTCGGGTCGAATTTTTTGGGGATCAGATTGAAGCGATTCGCTATGTTGATCCTGTTACTGGCGAGATTTTGCAAAGTTTAGAAGCTGTAAATATC
>JAJAZG010000251.1 GCA_026785865.1 Pseudanabaena sp. CAN_BIN31 | reverse complement strand
CGCATCCCTGCCAAAAATTTGCCCTCTGCATCAATGCCCGTACCGATAAAATTCAGGAATTTTTTTAAACTATTAACATGAGATTTTTCTCTTAGATCGTCTTGGTAAGTAATCGCAAAAAGATGCTGAATGTAACGATGCACATCGGCGAGGGTAACTACGGCAACGGGATTTCCTGCATAGCGATCGCGAATTTGTTGAAAAATCCAAGGATTGCGAATTGCCGATCGCCCGATCATCACCCCCGCCGCACCTGTTTCTTGCAAAACCTTTTCCGCCTTGAGATAGGAAGTCACATTGCCATTGGCAAGGACGGGGCTATTCACTGTCTGCACGGCGTGACGGATCAAGTCATAATGCACATCGCCGCGATAAAGCTCTTTGACGGTTCTGCCATGCAAACTCAGGAGATCGATTTGATAGGTATTGATTAATTGCAGTAAGCGCTCAAAATTATCAGCCGAGTCAAAACCTACGCGCATCTTTACGGTAAAAAGCCCCGAAATTTGCGATCGCAATGCCTCAAAAATTCGTTCAATACTATCAGGTTCGCGCAACAGCCCACCACCGACATTTTTACGATATACACGCGGCGCAGGACAACCCAAATTGAGATCGATCCCCGCGATCGGGTAATTGGTTAACTGCTTGGCAATTCGCAACATATCAGGAATACTTTCGCCAATTAGTTGAGCAAATACGGGTCTACCCGTTGTATTTAGAGTAATTGACTGAAGAATTTTCTTGTCGAGATTAGAATTAGCATAAACCCGAAAATATTCAGTAACGTAATAGTCAGGACAGCCATATTCGCTGAGCATTTCCATAAATGCGCGATCGGTGACATCTTGCATCGGCGCAAGTGCAGTGAGGGGTTGTCCAGATAAAATTGGTGATGGTAACGGTTGATAATTCACAGTATTATCGCCAATCCAAAAGTGAAGTGTAACAGATTCTGACATTCCGTAGAATACTTCATGAAACGTGTGATTTGAAGCCCCAAAAGCTGTAGCGTACGCTACAGCTTTTGGGGCTTCAATAGTTTTCTTTCCTTTTGGAAAGAATTGTCTAATCAATCCATTCGTGTATTCATTCAATAATCATAAATTACTTCTACCTGTCTACATCTTGTTATAATTTAAGAAAACCTATACCAAATAACGCATATCGAAACTATTTACGGAAAAACTCAAGGACTAAAGGCCCATCAATTAAAGCAATTAGATCGACTTTATCGATCGCGCCTACCACAGGATAGCCTCACCACGCCCGAACTAGCTCAACGCCTTGCCGCAGTCAGCGCTGAGTTAAAGGATGCTGTTTGTGTCTATGTCAATCGACGTGGGCATGTGATTCGCGTGGCGATCGGTACGCCCAATCAAACCAAGATTCCGCCTTTAGAATTACCGCGCTATGGTAGCGATCGCCTGAGTGGACTGCGCTGCATCTGCGCGACTCCCGATCCAGAGCCGCCAAACATAACCGACTTAACGGCGATGTTAATGCAACGCCTTGATGCGTTGGTGATTTTGCCAGTGAATCTCAAAGGCTTTGCTGAGCGTGGCTATGTGGCATATTTATTGCCAGCATCTGATACAGAATTACCCGAACAGCAAGATGCTTGGCGCGTGTCCAAACCCGCAACAGTAGAGGCGATCGCTAAGCAAGATTTCTTAGAATTAGTTGAAGGCTTAGAAGAAGAATTTAGCCGCAATTTCGCAGGTCGAGCCACTGATGACAATCGCGATCGCGTGATGCTAGTGGGCTTAATGGGTCAAAAAGAAAAGTCTGATTCGATGCCCTTTGCGATGATTGAACTCGGTCAATTGGTCGAAAGCGCAGGTGGCACTGTATTGGATGCAATGTGGCAAAAGCGCGAGCGTCCGCATCCGCAAACCGTTCTCGGCGAAGGTAAAGTATTTGAACTGGCGATCGCCGCTCAAACTAAAGGCGCAAATCTAGTTGTATTTGATCGCGAACTAACAGCTTCGCAAACTCGCAACATCGAAAGGATGATCGGTTTAAGAGTCAGCGATCGCACCGAAGTCATTCTTGATATTTTTGCCCAACGCGCCCAATCGTCAGAAGGGAAGCTGCAAGTTGAGCTAGCTCAACTCGAATATCGTCTACCACGTCTCGCAGGGCATGGACAAGCTCTATCCAGACTCGGTGGCGGCATCGGCACACGCGGGCCTGGTGAAACCAAACTAGAAACCGATCGCCGCGTCATCCAAAAGCGGATCACCTTCCTTCAGCAACAAGTCAATCAGCTCCAAGCGCAGCGATCGCGGATTCGCCAAAAGCGCGTCGATCAAGAGGTTCCCACTGTCGCGATCGTGGGTTATACCAATGCTGGTAAATCAACTTTGCTCAACGCCATGACCAAAGCGGATGTCTATGCCGCCGATAAGTTATTCGCCACCCTCGATCCGACCACGCGCCGACTCAGTCTTATGGGTGAAGATGAGCAAATGCATACGGTTCTACTTACCGATACTGTAGGATTCATTCACGAACTTCCCAAATCTCTCGTTGATGCCTTTCGCGCCACTCTCGAAGAGGTTTCGGAAGCAGATGTATTAGTCCATCTCGTCGATGCTTCCCATTCCTCATGGGAAAGTCAGTTAAACGCAGTCGATAAAATCCTTAAAGATATGCCGATCGCCGTTGGCCCAATTTTATTAGTCTTCAATAAAATTGATGCTGTTGCTGAACCCGAAGCAATTTTAGAGAAATACCCCGATGCGATCGCGATCTCAGCGTTGAAACGTCAAGGCTTTCAGCAAATGAGTCAGTCATTACTAAAGCTGATTGAATATGCGATCGGGAAACTATAAAATGAGATCTAGTCGCGTCATCAATTCCATCAAAAATCTAGATGCTCACCATCGCTTAATCCTATCGGTGATCGCGGCTGGAATCGTATTTTCGCTCCTGCCATCCTCAGTCCTGATCACAACCCGTATTCTGCTCACTTGGGATTTTGGAGTCGTCTTTTTGTTGTCCTTGATTGCGGTAATGATGGGTCTCACTACCCCACAGCAAATGCGCGATCGCGTCCAAAACCAAGATGAAAAACCATCAGCAATCTTCGGTCTGGTTATTACGGCGGCTTCTGCTAGCTTCTTTGTGATCGGCTTTATCCTCGGCAATGCTAAAGGGCTACCACCTGCGATTGTTTCTTTACATGTCGGACTTTCTGTAATTGCAATTCTCTGTTCATGGCTAATCACACACACCGCTTTCGCCCTCCATTATGCTCACAATTACTACCGCAAAGATGACTCGACATCTGAGCGTAACGATGAAGTTGGCGGTTTAAATTTTCCAGACGAGGAGGAGCCAGACTACTGGGATTTTCTCTATTTTGCGCTAGTCATTGGCATGACTTCTCAAGTCTCTGACGTTACTATTTCATCTCGTTCTCTAAGACGCTTAGCTTTGGTACATGGAGTTCTCTCGTTTATTTTCAATACCGCGATTTTGGCTCTGAGCATTAATATTATTGCAGGATTAATTTAAACATAAAAGCCGAAAAAGCTGTAGCGCACGCGCAGCGTGCGCT
>JAJAZG010000250.1 GCA_026785865.1 Pseudanabaena sp. CAN_BIN31 | reverse complement strand
GGCGCACGCTGTGCGTGCGCCACAGCTTTTTAGGTTTTGTTTGTATATTATTTTACTCTTTTCCCACTAAAAAATTTAGATAATTAGATAGGCATGATAAAAACCAAAGCCCAAAAAGCTATATCGCACGTTTCGCGTGCGCCACAGCTCTTTGGGCTTTAATTCTTTCCCTCTACTATCTTTTAGTTAAGTAATAGTGAATAATCTACCAACACATTGAAAATTGGTTCAAGTTAGGAAATAGGAGAATGCAAGTACCTAAAGTCGTACCTCAAGAGGAGTACATCTTAGTCGTAGATGATACGCTACCCAACTTGCACTTGTTAATAATGATGCTGAAGCGCAGGGGATACCATGCACATGGAGTGAATAATGGTGAAGAGGCTCTGGCAGATATTCAGCAAAAAATACCTGACTTAGTGTTGCTGGATATTAACATGCCGAACATGAATGGGTTTCAGGTATGTGAACAATTAAAGGCACGCGATCGCACCTGTGACATTCCTGTAATTTTTATTAGTGCGCGTGATGAAGTATTAGATAAGATCCAAGCTTTTGCGGTCGGTGGTGTGGACTATATCACCAAGCCATTTCAGGTTGCGGAAGTATTAGCTAGGATCGATAATCAGCTTGCATTACGAAGATTGCAAAAACAGTTGCAATCACAAAATGAACGGTTAAAGCAAGAAATTAATAGTCGGATTATCGCCGAAACATCGCTCCAAGAAGCTAATGAAAAGTTAGAGCGATTGGTTCACCTAGATGGCTTAACTGAATTAGCCAATCGTCGATGTTTTGATAAATATCTCGAGCAGGAATGGCAGAGATTGGCAAGGGAGCAACTGCCGTTGTCGTTGATCATGTGTGATATTGATTTCTTTAAAAACTACAACGATACCTATGGTCATGTGGCTGGCGATGACTGTCTACGCAAAGTTTCGAGGGTGATCAAGGAATCGGTGCATCGTCCTGCGGATTTGGCGGCGCGTTATGGGGGAGAGGAGTTTGTTTTAGTCTTGCCGAACACTAACATAGAAGGCGCTATCCAAGTCACGGAATCTATTCGACGAGGGTTATTGGATTTGCAGATCTGCCACGAGTGTTCTGCCGTTAGCGAGTTTGTGACTCTGAGCATGGGGGTAACTTGTTTGATGCCTGTAGTCGATTCCCAGCCTTCGGTGCTGCTTAAGGCTGCCGACTATGCGCTTTATCGTGCCAAAGAGTTGGGCAGAAATCAAACCTATCAAATTGGATAAGCTAACAGGCAAGGGGCTTAAGCCCCTTGTTTCATTTCTGCTAGAGCTTCGCAATTGCTCATACTTGCAAAGCTAATAGGCAAGGGGCTTAAGCCCCTTGTTTCAACACAAAGCTTTGTAAACATGAGAAACTTAGTTTTACAAGATGTCTAAGCCCAATTGTCTTCTACATCGCTTTGCCCTGAATTAACATCTCGTCGTAACAAATCATCAATATCTTGCCAATTAACCAGACTAGCTTCAGTGTCTTGAACTAGCTGCCCTTTATGTAAGCAAATCAGCCGATCGCACCATGTTTGCACTAAATCGAGTTGATGGTTAATCATCACGACCGTGACAGGCTGTGGTAACTGGGTTAACTCGGTCAAAGTATCTAAGAGCAAATGCGATAAGCCACGGTCTAAAGCCGATGTGGGTTCATCGAGTAATAATATTTCTGGCTCCATCATCAAGGCTCTAGCGATCGCCACACATTGTCGCTGTCCGAGCGATAACTCTAGCTCCGAACGATTTAGTAATTTACGCTCAATCTGTAATTTTTCTAGCCATTTTTGCGATCGCGTATCAATTTCGCTCTGAGTAAAATTTTGTAACTTTAAAGGATAGGCGATCGCCTCCGTGACCGTCATTCCTAATAAGCTTGGCTCCTGCGGCACAAGCAAGACGCGCCGCCGCAAAGTTTGAATGGGAATTTCTTGAATATTTTCACCATTGAGAGAAATTATCCCCGCCGATGGATCGGTTAAACGATTGAGCAAACGTAAAAATGTGGTTTTCCCCGATCCCGTTGCCCCAATTAATGCAGTTTTGCTACCCTGTGCGATCGCTACGGAAATATCTGTCAAAAGTGTGCGAAATTTGGTTTGATAACTGACTTGATTTGTGGCGATCGCCATAGTGTGGGGAATTGACTGAGATACTGTTGAAACCTTTTGCATAATGTCACTGTCTTGGCGATTAGAAATATTGGGACTCAGCCTTAAATTCATTAAACCCTTTCCCAAGATTAATTAGGAGAAAAATCATATACGTCTTCACAGAAATTTTTTAGAATATTTCGACAAAACCGAATTGCCCTTTTCTTTATGGGTTTATGTATTTTCGCCTTGGCTGCTCCCCAACTTGCCCCAGCATCTGCTCAAACAACTCAAGCAACTGTGCAAGAAATCCTTGATGGCAATCAGGTTTTTATTCAAAATCAGCAAGCCTCTATCAATGACGTGGCGAGACAACAGCAGCAAGTCCGCACAGGCAATTCTCGAACTGCACTCTTGTTTAATACTGGTGCTGTAGCTCGTCTATCGGCGAATTCAGTACTAACAATTGGTCAATGCGCTCGCCTTAGGCAGGGAACGATTTTAATCAATGGCGCAGTTAATG
>JAJAZG010000249.1 GCA_026785865.1 Pseudanabaena sp. CAN_BIN31 | reverse complement strand
GGCGCACGCTGTGCGTGCGCCACAGCTTTTTGGGTTTTAAGGTTTTATTTGGAACTCATCGATTTTGGCAAAGGGACAAGTGGTTCTTCCATCGCAATTAAGATTGGCTCTTCTTTTACTTGTATAGGAGACTTAATGCTATTTGCGACTGGGCTAAATTGAGGACTAGAATTGAAGGTAAATAGCGAACCGAATATCCCAACCACAGCCGCAACTGATATGCCGATACCCGCTAATTTCCATTTACGGCGTTGCGATCGCTTGTCAATTTCTGCCATGACGCGATTAATCATTACATCTGTCTCTGATTTTGCAGATAAATGTGCTGCCACAGGGACAGGCAGGTCAATTAATAACTGGCGTAGCTTTAGTTGTTGTTGATAAAGGTGACGGAAATTAATATCATCAGCGAGCCATTGCTCGACAAGCTGCTCTTCAGCGTCAGTTACTTCGCCATCTATATACGCACTTAGTAACTCAAAGCGTTCCTCTAGAATAATCATAGAACTATTAAAAATTTGGTTAGCACTCATAACTTCAATACTCCCCTCGTTACATATTGGACAAATAGGGTTGTAGTTGCGCTTGTAGTTTCAATCTTGCTCTAGCTATGCGCGACTTTACTGTACCAAGCGATACACCTGTTAATTCAGAAATTTCTTCATAGGATAAACCTTGAATTTCTCGTAACACAATGGTTTCACGGAAACTAGAAGGTAAATCTTGAATGGCTCTGCGAAGTTGTTCATAAAACTCCTGCGTAGACATATTTTCAAGCGGACTAGGGGCGGCGCTAGGTAGGTCCCAAGTCATTTCATCGCCATCACCAGACATAAATGGTGCGTCGATCGAAACCGAACTGCCAACTCGTTTGCGCTTACGCAACTCGTCATAAAATAAGTTGGTGGCAATCCGACTCAGCCAACCACGAAATTTTTCAGGTTCTTGCAGACGTTTGATATTGCGATAAACACGCAACCATACTTCCTGCGCGAGATCGGCGCGATCTTGCCAGTCAGGTGCGAGTTTATACAAAACCTGATCGACATAGGATTGATTACGTCGCATAAGTTCTGTAAACGCAGACCTACTGGTTTGCGCTTCGGTTTGGCACAGTTGTACCAATTCAACAATGGGGAGCTTATCGACGGACACGGAGTTAGAGGGCAAGCACCCTCCGATGCTGGTTGACCAAGATAGGCTGTAACTCATCAATCAATCACTCCTGCTTGAATTTTCACATGACTTAAAAAGTCTGTGTGTCTATGTTCAAGTTTTAGGACGGATAATTAAAAAAGTTTGTTCCTATCAAAATACAGCTTTACTTGATATTAAAGCTATTTCAAGAGGGATAATAGCAGTTAGTTTGTACATTTTTGCGAATCCACAGAACTGCTGAGACTTTTAGCTTGTTTTAGTTTAGACATCTTGTCGTGTAATTAGGGCTTCCTGAATAAGCGTAAAAGCTTTGCTAGTCAATAGCTTTGAGCTTTTTTGCCTAAACAAGTGCAAAGCATTTAGAGTCTCAAAAACCTTACACTTTCGTGGAAAATCGCTGGGTAAATTTGGGAAATACGCGACACAATACTATTTTTCAAGCTGTGTTGCCTCTAAATGCGCTTTGTAGACTTTTTCAGCAAGCCCTAATTAAACTTGGGGGGAACATTTCACAGTATCCGCTCAATAATTAGGGGTAAACCGTTCAGTGACAAGCCTCAAATGACGTAAAATCGTTCCCAGCCAAGTAGTCTACCCCCATTTATTGAGCGGATACATTTCACATGTCGTGAAGAGTTCTCCCAGTCCTAAGGTTTAGAGCCGTGCTGACCAGCGTAAGATTTAACTGATCACCTTGTACACTAGGAATAGCTCAATCATTATTAAGGAGCTTAGCCATCGTGGTCAAGCTATCAAAAATAGCCTTTTATAGCAAGCTGAGTAATTTAGTCAGCATTAATTAATCATCGCAGACTAACCAACCTTAGTGGTGCAGAAAACTTTTTAAGGTCTTATTTGAGACTTTATTCAGGTAAATTAGCATCTTGAAACCGCCTATTTATGAGGCTTTGAATAAAAACTGCTAAGATGCGCCTCAGCTTAATACTACGATACAATGAGGGTTTCCAGACTTTTCTGCACCACTAAGCTAACCAACTAGGATTAAAAAATTATGAGTCTCAAAATCTTTTTGCAGCAGCATGAACGAATCAAAGAAGCCCGTAAACGAATTAAAGAAGACTATTTTAATAGAACTCTGGACTTGAGTGAGCTTGGTCTTGAGTGGATACCTGATGAAATCAGCGAACTAAGCGATTTGATGGAACTCTTTTTAAACAGCAATCAACTTACAGTTATTCCTGAGGAAATTTGCAATCTTTTCAATTTGCAAGGTCTTTATCTGGACTTTAATCAACTTAGGGACGTGCGTGAAAATAAAGTACCAATTACTTGACGGTAGCAGAGTCGTTTAGCCTTAGCTAATTGGTACTTTATTTAGCTGCATGTCCCTTACTTCGATCCCTGACTCAATTGGTGATTTAGACAGTTTGGAAACCCTCAATCTAGACTGCAATCAACTTACTACTATACCTAACACGATCAGCGATCTAACCAAGTTAAGAATCCTTAATCTGAATTGTAATCGGCTTACAGAAATTCCTGATTCAATCGGTAATTTAATCAATTTAGTATGTCTTGATCTGAGAGGTAACCAGCTTACCTCACTTCCTGATTCAATCAGTAATTTATTAAATTTAGAAAGCCTCTATCTGGGCGACAATCCTTTTTCGGTAATTCCTGCTGTGATTGCTAAGCTTCCCAATTTGAAATACCTCCATCTGGAAGGCGATCAACTAATAGCAATTCCTGATGCCATCAGCGCTATGCTCAATCTATCAATTTATATCTAGTTTTAATTATCGCGAGGTGACTAATCGATCGCCAATTAAACAACTAATATTAAGACCAAAATAATTCAAACCATTGCAGACAAAAATTAAATGAAACTTAAAGTCGTTATTCACGAAGCCGAAGAAGGTGGTTACTGGGCTGAAGTTCCCGCGATCGCTGGATGTGCAACCCAAGGGGATACTTTTGAAGAGCTGCTTCAAAACCTATATGAGGCAGTTGAAGGATGCTTGTGCATAGATGTTGATACCCAGCTATTTGGAAATCAGAACAATATTAGGGTTGTGGATATTGCTGTA
Organism: Pseudanabaena sp. CAN_BIN31; assembly: GCA_026785865.1. Taxonomy (GTDB): domain Bacteria; phylum Cyanobacteriota; class Cyanobacteriia; order Pseudanabaenales; family Pseudanabaenaceae; genus Pseudanabaena. The sequence goes on along the minus strand of JAJAZG010000249.1, from coordinate 589 downwards.
TGAAATCAGTTTCTGGCAAAGACTTCGCTAAAATATTGGAGAGGAAAGGTTGGGTACTCTTGAGAATTCAAGGTAGTCATCACATTTACGGTCATCTTGATAATGCCAATAAGATCTCTATACCTATTCATGCCAACAAATCTCTAAAAATTGGGCTTTTGAGGCACTTTATGAAACAGGCAAATTTATCAGAACAAGACTTATAAGCAAGAAAATCAAATCTAGCAAACTAGTTTAGCTACCAGAAAAGTTCAGTATAAAAGTATGCAGCGATCGCAGTGGATATCAGTTCTGACAGGTGTTATCACCGTGATTTTAGGAGTGGGTTATTTGATTTTGGTGCAAGTGCTTGATTGGCGCGGCGGCGAAATGTTACCTGCTCCTGTCGATCTTTCTTTACTTTTGTTGATGTCACGCTTCGCGTGATACTAAAGTAGAGAGAGACGCTTTGCGTCTCTCTCTACTTTATGGGGTTTATGAAACTAACCAGAAAAGGTCATTACAGCGTGAAGGCGATGCTCGATCTGGTGGTTTGGGCAAAACGTAAGCCTGTATCGGTACGCGAAATTAGCGATCGCCAGTCGATTCC
>JAJAZG010000248.1 GCA_026785865.1 Pseudanabaena sp. CAN_BIN31 | reverse complement strand
CTTCAGATTGCGCCTGTTTGAATAACTGATCTTGCAGCGATCGCCCAATCAAAAATGCGCCAAAGCCAACCAGTGAAAGTGATAAAAACTCAGAAGCAATGAGGGCAAAAAGTTGTTTACGTCCGACCGATAGATTATAAAACCAACTTAGGGAAGAAGATTTTTGCTTTGGTATAGTTTTTGCGGGTTGGAGATCCTGTTTCTTCTTCTGTGGTTCTGGTTCTAGAAATGCTTGCGCTTTTGGCAATATCAAAATATCAGAACCATCCTGAGTTTCGGGCATAGCCGCGATCGCCTTAGATGCGATCGCCGCATAAGTCCCATCAACATCCTCTTCAATAATTTGCTGATAAATCGCTCTAGCTTCAGTTATCTCTCCCCGACTTTCTAATTCATAAGCAGAGAGAATCTGCGACATCGGATCGCTATTCTTAGACCTAGCATATCCATTACCAGTCAGCATTGTTGAATTTAAAGAGTCCTTGTTGTCATTCATAGAAGTTTAGATTTGTATAAAGTAAATAATTTTTGAGCAACAAAACCAAACCAAACAGCACGTAACCCGACCCTACCTTAACAAGGGGCTTAAGCCCCTTGCCTAACCACCTCACCAGTCGTTTCCTGATTACTACCCATTTCTGGATTTAAAAGTCGAAATACTGCATTCATATTCAAAATCCCATAGGTCTTCTTATCTATATTCACTAAGCCTGACAGCAAAGTTCTAACCCGTAGTGGCAATTTATCAGGAACAGGGAAAAACTTCTCAGAATCAAGAGTAATAATCTCTTCCAGCGACATGACTACACAGGCAAGGCGACAGATTCCCCCATTTGGTATTTGAGCGCGGATAGCGATCGTCGAAATTTGTTTCGACAAAGGTACTGGTTTGATCCCCAAAAACTTCTCTAAGTGGAGAACCCATAGCATTTTCCCCCGTTGGTTAGTGATGCCTAACAAACAAGGATTAACTGCGGGAATGGGACTAATACTTTGAGTTTGCAACTGGATAACTTCATCGACACAGCTAACTGGCAATGCAATCCACAGCAATGGAGAAACTTTCATTCTGCAATATTCTTGGATCATAAGCTAGGTTCTAATATTCAAGGCATACTCAATGATAAAGAAACGCGCAAAACATGTTTCTTTATGGCTTTAATTAACATGCTGATAAACAGTTTCTAAGAGTTCTTTAGGTGCAAAAGGCTTAGTTAAATAAGCATTCCCTCCCTGTCTCAAAGCCCAAAATTTGTCAAATTCCTGATCTTTAGAAGTGCAGAACACAATAGGGATTGCTTTTAATTTATCCTGATCGCGAATAGTCCGACATAGATCTAATCCACTCTGACCAGGCATAATGACATCTAAAACAATTAAATTTGGAGGCGTATGGCTCGATAGCCATTGCCAAGCATCTTCGGCATTTGATTGCAAAACCACATCAAACCCAGAACGTGACAATAGACTTGAAATAAGCTGCTGCTCTGCATGTCCATCTTCGACAACGAGTACTGTTTTCATAAGGCTCTGAGTGATTCCTGTTCTTGTTGATTAGTTGATTTTTGACTGGTTTGAATGAGTTGCTGAACTTTACTAATTAACTTATTAGTATTTACAGGCTTGGTAATATAGTCATTTGCGCCCACAAGTTGCGCCCTCACGCGATCAATAATTCCTTCCCTTCCTGTAAACATAATAATTGGTACATTTCGCATGTGTCGCGACTGCCGCAACATATTGCAAAGTTCATAACCATCAATTTTGGGCATGGTGATATCCATCAAAATTAAGGCAGGCTTTTGGCGTATCAATGAAGTAAGACAACTAGTTGGATCGGTAATTCCTAACACTTGAAACCCAGATGATTCTAGTACCATCTTAACTTGGCGTTGGACAGTATGGCTATCATCAATACAAGCAATTAGTGGTTTATTAGAGGGTTGATTAAGCTCTAAGTTTGTTTCTGACTCTAAATTTATTGCTGATGGAAGTATCTCTAGTGTTTTATTCTCAATCAATGGATGCAAAAATGATAATAGAAGATGAGGTTCTATTTTTAATCGCTGGCAAATTTCGTATATACTGACTTTCTGTTCTAATATCTCCAACCAAACTGATAAGTCAATATTTTGAACTGGTACTTTTCCGATTGATGCATTGTTAGAGCTTTTCCAAAAGTTACTGAAATCTCCAATTTTGCTGCTATCTAGATGGATTCGAGAACAAGGGGAAGCAACATGGGTATGCATCTTTTGCCAAAAACGGACATGATTGGCGACTGGTTTGATGATGTCTGTTAGTGGCGCAGCAATTAGTACAGGCTTGATGCAAGTGTTAGACTCAAATTTGACATATGCATTGGTATGTGAGATCGCTTGAATCAGGGCTTCTCTAGAAAAGTGCAGTAGTATTTTCCGAAATTCAGTGAGAGAAATCTGATTTTCGACCTGCCATTCGTAAAGATTTTCATATTCTGATTTGTCAGAACTAATCTTTGGCATGGTTCGCTCTGGCATAATTTGTTGCCAGAGTAAGCCAAAACGCTTGGGATGATAACCGTTGACCGTGGCAAAGTATAGCCGAGAGCCACCAATGTATAACTGCCAACTAATCGAATTATCTTCTGGAATTGATATCGATAGGCATCCTGTTAGCTCTTTTTGAGCAATTAGTTGCAATGACTTATATGGGTTTTTAAGATTATCTTGCATGAAATTGCCGTGATAAATTCAGCTAGAAATTATTTATATGTTTTGGCTCCCGCCCCCAAATGCTTGGTTTAAGCATTATTCGGCATTCAAAATTCGTAGTTTGCGTTTTAGTATGTTTATTAGAGATTAAATTCAAATATATATAGAATGTGGGCGCATCGATTGTAGTTTTGAATACATAGTTCCATGCGTAGCTTCCGTTAAGTGTACTACTGCCCAAGAATTGGTGGTGCGGCGCTTTGCGCCGTAACATCAAAAAAACAAAACGCTTACTTAGTACAATTTAATGTAAACCAAAACCGAGAACCAATATTTGGTTCTCCTGTCACCCCGATCGCACCACCATGAGCTTGGACAATTTGACGACAAATATACAGACCTAAACCGAGACTAAGCGATCGCCTATTTAGTTTGTTTTGAGTGTTTCCTTGCGTATAAAGCTCAAATAAATGTTCGCTTTGGACGCTAGTCAGCCCTACGCCATTATCGGCAACTGTGCAGAGCATCATGTTCTCAGAATTTAGCTGCACAGAAATCGTCAATTTGAGATTAGGAGGATTATGCTTAATCGCATTCGCAATTAGATTTTGGAAAACTCGACCGATATGAGTCGCATCGGCTAGGGCAAATGGTAGATCTTGCGGAACTTGTAGATTAATTTCTGTTTCTTCTTTGTCTAACAGCGGCTGAAGATCGGCGATCGCGGCTTGGATCACTTCACTGATCGCCACAGGTTGCGGATGAATGACAATCCCATGCACATCATTTACATGGGACTCTAATAATGAGTTGATTAATGCCAATTGGCGATCGCTACTTTGACGCATCCGCTCCAGCGTAGATCGTGGTAAAAGAATATTTGTATCAAAGTCAGTGCTGTTTGCCGTCTTAGCCAAGTTATCCAATACCATGATTAAGCCCGTCACAGGGTTTCGCAAGTCGTGCGAAACTGCATGGAGAAAAATTGTCAAGGCTTCTTCGGCGCGTTTGCGATCGCTGATTTCTGTTTGTAAATCGAGATTTTGCGATTCGATGGTTTGACGTTGCTTGGCGATCGTTAAATGGGTGCGAATCCTTACCAATACTTCTTCATGTTCAAAAGGCTTAGTCACATAGTCCACCGCCCCCAACGATAAGCCGCGCACTTTATCCACTGTTTCAGAGAGAGCAGTCATAAAAATAATCGGAATTTTGACAGTTTCAGGATTTGCTTTAAGGCGTTGGCAAGTCTCAAAGCCATCAATCCCTGGCATCATCACATCTAACAAAATCAGATCGGGCTTGACATATTCAGTCTGCTCGATCGCACTCTCGCCATCAGTCGCGACCAATACCCGCAGTCCCGCATCTCGGAGCAGATTTACCAATACACTCAAGTTAGTGGGGTTGTCATCGACAACTAACACGCAACCTTCTAGAGAGTTGCCCAAGTTTGAGATTTCAGAATTCCGATCTGTGATGTTTGGGAGGCGATCGCTCATAAAATCATTTGGCAAGTGGGTGAGCATAACAAAACTCAAAAAGCTGTAGCGCACGTGCGCTACAGCTT
>JAJAZG010000247.1 GCA_026785865.1 Pseudanabaena sp. CAN_BIN31 | reverse complement strand
GAAGAATACCCCCAGGGGAATTCGAATCCCCGTCGCATCCGTGAAAGGGATGTGTCCTAGGCCTCTAGACGATGGGGGCGTGTTCTTGACCTTTATCAAGATACACAGTAGAGCTAAAGTTTGTCAACACCTAAAGCAAAGTATTTTTCGTCAAGCAATAATTCAGCGCCAAGCCTTGAATTATTGCTTGATTTTGGGGCGAATGCCATAAGTCCGATAGTGCCAATAATCTTGCAAGATCTGCGCGTGATCGAAGCATAGCTCAACAGGCATTTGCCAAGCCGCAAAAACACCAACTGATTTGGCATCATCATCCGCTTTCGGTTCACCCACTGCTTCCGCCATGTACACAGCACTAACTGTATGTAGTCGTGCATCACGGTTAGGGTCAGAATAAATCCCTAATAAATCGATTAATTCCACTTTTAAGCCTGTTTCTTCGGCAGCCTCACGTCTTGCCGCATCTTCTAAACATTCGCCATAGTCCACAAATCCACCCACGATCGCCCAGCCATGCGGCGGATTAAGTCGCTCAATTAACACAATTGGCTGATCGGGGCGATCGCGCAAGGCAATGATGATATCGACCGTAGGAACAGGATTTCGGTAAGTCACTTGATTTTTTGTCGTTTCAGGGTAATTACAGCTACAAAATGTAGATTGGCACTACGTTATCATGCAGTTTCATCATCCGAGAGCTATAAGCCTTGACTCGGCAGGAGAGTATTTCTTTGATCCCGATCAGTATAGAAATTGTAGAAGGTAATCCAAACCTTGCCTCTCTCTTGGGTTGGCATTTGCAACAGATTGGCTATTCGGTATTTCAGGCTGTCAGTTGTCATCAAGCAAAGTTGGTGTTCCAAAAGCAGCAACCTAGCTTGGTAGTTTTAAGTACCGATCTGCCCGATGGGGACGGAATTGAGTTATGTCGCTGGCTTCACAAACAAAGAAGTTCTTTAATATTCGTGATTTCATCGCGCACTAATGAATCTGACATCGTGGAGGGCTTAAAAGCAGGTGCAGACGATTATTTGACGAAGCCATTTGGAATGCAGGAGTTTTTGGCAAGGGTAGAGGCGCTGACCCGCAGACTACGCACATCTGCCCCACCTGCCTGCCTAGACTATGGCGTGCTAAAAATCGATCTCGTCCAACGACAAGTCAGACTGAAGGGGAGTGCGATTGATTTAACGCCTCAAGAGTTTAGTTTGCTCTATGTTCTCGCCCAGTCTGAGGGCTTAGCATTGAGTCGAGCCGAGCTTTTGCAACGTGCTTGGCCAGATGAAATTAATAACCCGCGTACTGTCGATACTCATGTTTTATCCTTACGGAAAAAACTAGAGGTTGATCCACAGCAGCCAAACTTGATTCAAACTGTGCGAAATATTGGCTATCGCTTCAATCCCGAAGCATTATTGCGATCGCCGCTCAGACCTCAAACTACTAATAGCGATCGCCCACCGCAATTTACAGCCCCGCCCAGTCGATCTTTTGCTAAGTATTAACTTTGAAACCATTGCCATCGCGCTCTATAATCCAGACGCATTCTGATATACTGTCAGCAATATCTACACTGAATCATTGATTTTCATTGCTCAGCTATATCTGAATCAATAATTTTGTCAAGATACAATCAAAAGACAGGCTATGTTAATTGGGCGATATTCATCACCTTTTCGCATGTTTAAGGTTTAAAAAATTTTATGATTGGATTAGTGATTAATTTCTTAACACAAGCTTAATTCTCTAAGAAACTAAGCCTGTATTGGTGATTAATGCTAATGTATCGCTGAAAAATCAGGAAGGCATTTATGGTAAGAGTCCTTGTAGTGGACGACAGTCCGATGGTGTTAGAGATGGTCTCGGCACACTTAAAACAAAATGGCATAGAAGTTACAGAAGCTAACAATGGAGCTGAGGCAGTAGAAAAGCTCAAAGCTTCAATTCCTGATCTTGTTGTCACTGATGTGGTCATGCCGCAAATGAATGGCTATGAATTATGCCGTTGGATTAAAAATAATGCTTTGACGAAGGATGTACCCGTAATCATGTGTACAACCAAAAGTGAAGAATTTGATAAGTACTGGGGCATGAAGCAGGGGGCTGATGCTTATTTAACCAAGCCATATCATCCACCTGAATTAATCAAAACAATTAAGCAGTTACTTAGCCAAATCAAATAAAAGAAAAGGGATGCTAAGCATCCCTTTTCTTTTATTTGATTTGATTTGACTGAGTACAGCCCCAGATAAGTTTTTGTAAGTTCTATACCAGCGCAAAGCGCTGTAAATATGCCTATAATTCTGTAAATTTGCGTTCTTTGCGTCTTTCTGAAGTTTTGTGTTCAGGATCGATACCCTCAAAGGTTGGCGGAAGCCAAACACGAACAACTAACAGTATTGCCAATGCGATTAGGAAAGCGCAGGTTGCCAATATTTGTTTCCATTCAACTTCGAGTAAGCCTTTGACAATTACTTCTCGCAGCACAGAAACGATGGTAACTTCGACAGAAACCCCAATTGACACTCGTTGTTCTTGGAGGTAAATGATTAATAGACGAAATAGCTCTACTAGAATGAGGATAAATAAAATATCGGCGGTGATGTCATGAAAGTGCAGTGTGGTGACTAGTGATAGAAAAATCTCTTTGAGTTGCAACACCATCACGCAAAATAAGCCAATGCAGAGAGAAATAGCGATCGCATCTTGGACGAGTTCCAATGTTCGGACAATACGACCGCGTAAAACTCGGCTATACCATGGACTGGCTGGCTCTTGCGTGGAAGCATCAGTTAACATTTGGGTATGTGGACTGACTTGCTCTTGCGTGTGAGCATCAGTTAACTTTGGGGGATGTTGCATGGTTTAATTTGTTCCATCAAGAGACTTTGACACAAATTAACATAGCGTAAGCTTATAGTGCAAATTTTTCTAATTAGTTTTGCTAATGTATCTCATAGCGATCGCTGAAATTTTCTAGGCGCAAATCTACCCTAGCGAATTTCGCTTCTACCCCAAATTTCCCAAGCAGTTTACCTATATCGCAATCCTAACAACAACTTACTCAATCAATTGACCAGCTATGACTCAAATTCCAAAATATTCTGATGATCGCTATAAAGAATTCATACAACCTGTGGATGAATATAATCGCGAATTGATTGCTAATGTGCATCCACTAGATTGGGTGAATCCTCAACCCGCGACAATTTATGATCTAGTCGTGATTGGAGCAGGAACGGCGGGATTAGTCGTGGCGGCAGGGGCGGCAGGTTTGGGGCTGGGCTTAAAAGTCGCCTTAATTGAGAAAAACTTGATGGGAGGAGACTGTCTAAATGTTGGTTGCGTTCCTTCTAAATGCGTGATTCGTTCATCGAGGGTAGTTGCAGATATTCGTGACGCGGCAAATTTTGGCATTAACCCACCAAGCAATATTGATATTGATTTTATTGCCGTGATGGCAAGAATGCGAAAAATCCGTGCGGGGATTAGCGAAAATGATTCCGTAGAGAGATTTCGTAATCTTGGTGTCGATGTGTTTCTTGGTTCAGG
>JAJAZG010000246.1 GCA_026785865.1 Pseudanabaena sp. CAN_BIN31 | reverse complement strand
GCCAGTGCGTCCTATATTGCTGTACCTGCTGCCATGCGTCTAACCGTGCCAGAAGCAAATCCTAGCCTTTATGTTTCTACGGCACTCGCAGTTACATTTCCCTTCAATATTATTGTGGGAATTCCTTTGTATATGTATGTAATTAATTTATTTTGGTAGAGATAAAACTATGCAGCCAGTGAAAAGGATCGAAATTATATCTGATTCTGTTGAGTTCCACAAAATTATCAAGGTATTAGAAAATTTTGGTGTTTTAAACTATACCGTAATTCGTAATGTGGTTGGCAAAGGCGTTAGGGGGACTAATTCAGGCGATCTGGATATGAGTATGTTGGAAAATGATTATGTGATTGCTTTCTTTTTGGAAGATAAAACTAAGCTGTTGGTGGACAAACTCAAACCCGTCACTAAGAAATTTGGTGGAGTCTGCTATATCTCCGATGCGATCGCCATTAATGCCGTCACTCCTATCGCGAAAAGCGTCGTTTAATTTGATTAGTTAAAGTTTGAATTTCAGGAATCTTCATTTGCATAGCGATCGCCCCGAATATGAGCAGACCGACTGTACTGGCGATCGCGATGCCACCCAACCCACCCGCAAATCTTTGCACAGCATTCATACTCGCAAAATCCCGACTCAGGAAGTTATAAATCCCCCAACTCGCACCACCCGCGATCGCACTGGCGGTGAATAATCCCAAAATGGTGATGCTCCAACTTTTTAGAGACATTCCATTGAGACGGCGATCGAGAATATAGAGCATGGCAAACATCGAGATCACATTCACCGAAACAGTAGAAAGAACCAGCCCCGCCACGCCAAATTTTTGAATTAGGAAATAATCAAATATGCCATTCAGAAAAATATTAACGATACTGATTTTAAAAGGAGTCTCACCATCGCCAAGGGCATAAAACACCCGTACCAACACATCGCGTCCCAAATAAACAAACATCCCCACCGAATAAGCCATTAAAACTATTCCTGTTAGCTCTGAAGCTTCCCGATCAAATGCGTAGCGCTCATAAACCACCTGCGAAATCGGCAGGGCAAGCGCCACCATCAACGCGCTTAGAGGCAACATCGTTAAAGCAGTTAGCATCAATCCTTGCCGAATTCGCTCTTTTAGTTCGCCCCAGTTTTCAGGATCGGTGAGCTTTGATAGCACAGGAAACAATGGCACTAAGATCACATTCGACAAAATTCCTAAAGGTGTTTGCACTAATAGCCCTGCATAGCCCATGGCTGACACCGCCGCCGCCGCATTGGGCAGAAATGAAGCAAAAAATAAATCTGTCCAAACATTAATTTGCAGCATCCCCGATGAAAAAGTGGCGGGGATCATGATCTTCATCACTTCTTTGACTTCTGGGCGCTGAAAGTCAAACCGCAGTTTGAATCCGCCCATGCCAGCTTTAATTTGCACAGGTAACTGCACCAGCCATTGCAAAACTGCCCCTGCGAGTGTTGCCCAAGCTAGCACTGCACCGCCTAACATTGCATTTTCTGGCAACAAAATTTTACTCCCCATTGTCCAAAACAAGCCGCCAATGCCAATTAGCACCGTCAAGCTAGAAAATATTGGACTGACTGAGGGCAACCAATAAGCATCGGCAGCATTCAGCGCCCCAAAGCCGATCCCGACTAGTCCAGCTAAGACTGCCATCGGAGCCATGATCTGAAATTGCTGAATCGCAATATCTTTAGTAATCTTTAGATTTTGAATAGTCTCGAGAGAAATCCCTTTGGCAAGTAAATCGGCTTCGGGTACAAATAGACCAGGCGCGACTAGGTGCAGCAATGGTTCCGCAAAAATCACCAGCGCAATGCTCACCAGCAATAAAATTCCTGTAACGATCGTGGTGATGCTATCGATGATGGCGGCGACTTCGCGCCGATCGCGTTTTGCCAACACACTCACGATCGCACTATGAAATGGTCCATTAATACCGCCAAGCAAAATCAGTAAAAATCCAGGGATCACATAAGCGAAGTTATACGCGCCATAAGCCGTGCCGTTACCAAAAGCCGCCGCGATCGCTACTTGACGCAGTAATCCAAATATTTTGCTTAGTAAAGTGGCGATCGCCACAATCGTCGCAATATTCAGTAGCGATCGCTTTGTGGATTGGGGAGCAGATTGTTGAGTCTGCGTCTCTGTAATTATGCTTTTTTCTTCGTTGCCAGACAAAATTATTGTGGCCTCTTACCAATTTAGACTTTCAATTCAGACTTTGAGAAATGTAACACCAAATTACCACTCACCATAAAGTTCGCATTACGAGCTTTATAATTTAAAAACTAAAAAGCTCCGAACGTGGCACATAAAGTACTAGCGATCGGAGCCTTCAAAATATTTAGTAAAAGGAAGCAATTAGTATAGAGCTTCTTCTTGGTGGGTCAAGATTTCGCAGTCAGAGACAGGATAGGTTACGCAAAGAAGCGCGTAGCCTTCGGCGATTTGCTCGTCATCTAGGAAGGACTGATCGCCTTGATCGACTTCGCCCTTAACAATTTTGCCAGCACAAGAAGAGCAAGCTCCAGCGCGGCAGGAATAAGGAAGGTCGATGCCTTGAGCTTCAGCAACATCAAGGATGTACTCATCAGAAGGAACTTCGATAGTCTTATCTAGCCCTTCAGCTTCGTTAATCAGTCTTACTTTGAAAGTAGCCATGGATGTAATAAACCTCTTAAAGATTGCAGCCAAAAAAACAAACGATTTCTCGAAATTGCACCAAATTAAGGGTGCTTAGACGATTTACGTTTATCTCAATCACCCACAAAGGGTATCAACACGCATCATATCGCTCTTGGCAGCCAAGCGAACAACTAGCTTATTATCTCTATCATTGGTTATAGGCGATCGTTATAGATCGCTTTCAATAGCATCAAAATAGTTCAAATCCAGTCTGAGAGAAGCTTATATATGTTTTTATGAGTCAATAAAATGATGAGTTTTCGTTCATACTTTAATTTTTTTGATAAGTTTTGCTAATCTTATCCGCAGATATAATCACAGACTGGTTTTTGATATGAATATTCAATCAATACACAGCGCCTAAAACCTCAAAAGAGGAAGATGCGAAACATCTTCCTCTTTTGATTAACCTCGGATAGCGCTAAAGTCTGCTAGCTGTCGGCTGTAGTTGCGGATGATCCCCAGCAGGTTAAGCCGATTTTGGCGTACTTGGGGATCTTCTGCCATGACTAGTACATCATCGAAAAACTTAGCTAGAACTGGCGCGATCGCCTTAATTCCTTCCATCAGTTGCTCATCGCTAGGTTGACTAGGCAAAGCCGCGATCGCCTGATAAAGCTCTTGTTCGGCAGTTTCAGTTAAAGTTTCAGGATTAATAATTGCTTTGATATCTAAAGTGATGCTATCTAAATCACCTTGAGCCGCAAGGCGAGACGCTCTGACAATTGGTTCATAGATGGTGCTGAGGGTGGCATTTTCGCGAGATTTTTGCAAGAAATAAGCGCGTTCTTTGATACGGGTGAGATTGCTCAAGCCTTGTAAGGTGTAAGCGAGATCTTCAGTTCCCATGACCGCATCAACTAGATCGTATTCAACGCTATGGGCTGTACCTTTTTCGCCCAAAAGCGTTTCGCAGCGTTGTTTAAACCATTTATAGAGATTTTCTAGCACTGTTTCCACAGGTTTCGTCAGTAGATTTTTTTCAGAATAAATCGCGATCGCTGCTTGTAATAATTTAGGCAAATCGAGAGCAAAGCCGCTTTCCCACGCAATCTGAATCACACCAGTAGCGGCGCGGCGTAATGCAAATGGGTCAGATGAGCCTGTGGGAATAATCCCTAAACCGAAGATGCCAACGAGGGTATCAATACGATCGCTGATTGCCACGATCTTGCCAGTCAAAGAAGTTGGTAACGAGTCACTCGCGCCGCGTGGTTGATAATGCTCGCGAATCCCTGTAGCAACTGCTAAAGGTTCTTTGCTAGAAAGCGCATAGTAATAACCCATTTGACCTTGCAGTTCGGGAAATTCTTTGACCATCTGCGTGACCAGATCGGCTTTAGCTAATTGTGCTGTGCGATCGATGAGTATCCTGTCAGCTTCGGTGGTTTCTAGGTTGGGGATCGAAGCGATCGCTAAAGCCGCGATCGCCCTAATTCTCTCGACTTTTTCAGCCACAGAGCCAAGTTGGGCTTGGAATGTGACTTTTTCTAGAAGCGGTAAGAATGTTTCTAGGTGTACAGCGCGATCGCTATCGTAGAAAAATTTACCGTCAGCAAGACGCGCCCTAATCACCCGACCGTTACCCGCCGAAATCAAGCGTGACTTGTTGGGATCGCCGTTAGAAATGGTAATAAAACGCGGCAGTAATTGATCGGGATTATCCACTGAATATACAGGAAAATAGCGTTGATGACTGACCATTTCCGTCTTGATTACAGGCGGTGGCAATTCTAAATATTCCCGTTCAAACTCGCCAATTACTGCCGTGGGAAATTCGACTAAATAAGTCACTTCTTCAAGTAAATCTTCAGGGATTTCAGCTTTACCGCCAAATAATTCCACAATGCTATTGATTTGAGTAAAGATGTGTTTTTGACGTTCGTTGCCATCGACTACCACAAAAGCTTCGCGCAAAGTTGCCACATAGTCAGATGCCGTGTCGATAATTACCGATCGCGGATGGAGCACCCGATGACCTCTGCTAATGCGATCGGACTGCACATTTTCTAAAGCGATCGGCAAAATTTCTGAATTAAACAGCGACACCAACCACCGAATCGGACGGGGAAACTTCAGATCGCCATTCCCCCAACGCATCAAGCGCTTACCTTCTAGCCCCGTGATCCAAGTTGGGACAAGCTCTTGCAAAATATCAGAAGTTTTACGACCGACAATTTGCTGATTAACAAATACAAATGCACCCTTATCGGTTTCTTTGATAAAAATATCTTTAAGGTCAATCCCCTTAGACTTAGCAAAACCTAACAAAGCTTTAGTCGGTTCGCCTAGGCGATCACCCTTCACAAAAGCCGAACCGATCGCTGGTCCTTTAATTTCTAAACTGCGATCGCTTTGCTCTACTGGCAAACCTTCGATTAATACGGCAAGACGACGCGGCGTACCATAAACACTGACCTTACTCGTAGTTAGTTGGTGTTCATCTAAATTTTTGGGGATGCGCTCTTGCCACTGACGTAAAGCATCAACAATAAAACTAGCGGGTAACTCTTCAGTACCAACTTCTAACAGAAAACTTGCCATAACTACGAGTTGAGGGACGCTCTTCAGTCTAACGCTTTGGTGTGTAAAAAACTAAAACTTAGCTAAGGTCTATCGGTGCTAAGCTTCACCATGGCTTTCTAGGTTTTAATTTTATTGCATAGTCCACTTAGCATAAAATAGATAGAGATTAACTTTTATTGAGCAGGGATATTTTAAGAGGCAAAACATGGGGCAAACACTCGAAGCTGTCGCGATTGACTATCACACAGAAAACTATCGCGATGCCTACAGTCGAATCAATGCGATCGTCATTGAGGGCGAAGCTGAGGCGTACAGCAACTATCTCCAACTAGGAGAGTTACTGCCCGAATTTACTCAAGAGCTAAACAGGCTTGCCAAAATGGAGGATCGCCATAAAAAAGGTTTTATCGCCTGCGGTAAAAACCTCAATGTCACACCAGACATGGATTTTGCAGAAAAATTCTTTTCTGAATTGCATGGCAATTTTCAAAAAGCATTTGCAACAAAGGATATTGTCACTTGTTTGTTGATCCAATCACTAATCATTGAGTGCTTTGCGATCGCCGCTTACAACATCTATATTCCTGTTGCCGACCCTTTTGCTCGCAAGATCACCGAAGGCGTAGTTAAAGATGAATATTTGCATCTTAACTTTGGCGAAGAATGGCTGCACAATCACTTTGACGACTCCAAAGCTCCTTTAGAGCAAGCCAATCGCCAAAATTTGCCACTCGTTTGGAAAATGCTCAACCAAGTGGAAATCGATGCCAAAGTTCTTGGCATGGAAAAAGAAGCTTTGGTTGAAGATTTCATGATCCAATATGGCGAAAGCCTCGGCAAAATCGGCTTCACGACCCGCGACATCATGAGAATGTCCGCAATGGGTTTGGCTGCTGCTTAATCACTGGCTAAACGTGCGACCGCACGTTTAGCACCTTTTTTTCGTTGACAACTGTAACTGGTAACTGCAATCGATGTTTGGTCTAATTGGGCATTTAACAAGTCTTGAACACGCTCAGTCTGTAGCGAGGGAATTAGGCTATCCCGAATACGCCGATCAGGATTTGGAATTTTGGTGTAGCGCCCCGCCCCAAATCGTCGATCGCATCAAAGTTACAAGTGCGACAGGTCAACAGATCGAAGGCTTGTATATTGAATCCTGTTTTTT
>JAJAZG010000245.1 GCA_026785865.1 Pseudanabaena sp. CAN_BIN31 | reverse complement strand
TTTTACCTCTTGATATAAAATCCTAGCTATGGATTCTACATACATGTCAATCTCTGCTTGGCTTTCAGGTGTCATGACCTTCCTCTTTTTTTGTCCGATTTTATGCCATTATCACACATCCGCAAAAGTGGGACGCTCCCGAGCTTTCTCAGTTAATTCAGCAAACAAACTCTCAAAAAGAAGCGATCGCCCTAATCCAAGAAGGACAGCAGAAAGCAATCCTCCTCAGTCTGGAGATGTTCCAAAGTCTTATAGGTATAAGCGATCGGCATAAAAGATTATCAAACGCAGAATTTGCTGAAATGTCGCAACAGCTATTTACCTCAGCAGACTATGATTCACCTGACAAAACAATCCAAATGCTCCATGAAGTTAAGCAAGAAATTGCAACCGAAAGAGAACAGCAACTGAAAAAGAGCGTCAATGGCTAGTCTTCCAGAATCAATATTTCTCGATACGAATATCTTTATTTTTGCTGCACTTGATCCAGATAGCGATGAAAACAAAATTCTATCTGTCTTACAAAAAGATAGAAATCCCCAACAGAATATCAGAGTTGTTTTCTCACAGGAACTCATCGACCAAATCCTACGTGTTGGGAAGCGCTTACAAAACAAAGACTGGGCAAGTGATTTATTAGCAAGGCTTTGGGAACAGTTGCAAGTAGATTTTATATTTGTTGACGATAAAGATATTCAAGCGATCGCTGATGCTGGCATAATTCCTCGCGAAGATGCAGGAGTCTATCTTACCGCTAAGCAAGAAAAAGCAGAATGTTTCGTTTCTAGGAACTACAAACTTATTCGCGCCTTGGTTGAACAAACCGAAGAATTTGATAGCAACATGAGCAAAGTTTGGGAGCGAAGATTTTAAAAATTTCATTCCTAAACCGTCGCGCAGACGAGAGACAACTTACATAAAATCGCGAGGATCGGTGATATGTCCTGTTATCGCTGAAGCTGCTGCCGTATAAGGTGAAGCCAGATAAATCTGTGCTTGCTTGTTACCCATGCGACCAGGAAAATTGCGGTTTGTGGTCGAGACACAAATTTCTGATTCATTGATGCGACCAAAGGTATCTTGAGGTCCACCCAAACAACCCGCGCAAGATGGTGATGCTGGCTCAATACAACCTGCTTGCAAGAAGATTTCCGAAAGTGTCAAGCCGTCAATCTTCAAGCTGAATAAATCGTTGTAAACCTTCTGAGTCGCAGGGACAAGATAGGTGGGAACCTTGACTTGATTACCTTTAATCAATTGCGCGGCGTGATAGAAGTCTTCGGTTTTACCGCCAGTGCAAGAACCAATATAAACGCGATCAATCTGCACATCTTGAACTTCGCGAACTAAGGCGCGATTGTCAGGCGAGTGCGGCTTAGCGACAACGGGTTCGAGCTTTGAGACATCGTAATGCTTGACGTAATAGTATTCAGCATCAGCATCAGCATAGAGCGACTCAAAGGGCTTATCGGTACGCGATCGCACATAGTCAAAGGTGGTCTGGTCAGGCGCAATCACTGCATTTTTACCACCCGCCTCGATCGCCATATTGCAAAGAGTCATCCGCTCTTCCATTGTGAGTTTAGAAATTGCTTCCCCCTCAATCTGCAAAGCGCGATAGTTTGCACCACTGACGCTGATATCGCCAATTACTTGCAAAATCAAATCCTTGGCTAGCAAGTAAGGCGGCATTTCACCATCAAAGACAAACTTCATCGAAGCAGGAACTTTGAGCAGTAGCTTGCCCGTACCCATCACAAAAGCCGCATCCGTATTACCAATTCCTGTCGCAAACTGTCCAAACGCACCAGCATTACAAGTATGCGAATCAGTACCAAATAATACTTCACCTGGGCGAGTGTGCCCTTCTTGAGCGAGGGCAATATGACAAACGCCTTTGTAATCAGGATTAGCTTTGAAATCAGAAAGATCGGTAATATCGTAAAAATATTTAATGTCTTGCTCTTTCGCAAAATCGCGCAAAATATCGATATTGCGGTTAGCGCGGGCATCCTTAGTGAAGATGTAATGATCGGGAATCAAAACAATTTTTTCTTTGTCCCAAACCTTGGCATCATCACCAAATTCACGCTTAAAAACACCAATCGTGCCAGGTCCACAGACATCATGAGTCATTAGTAGGTCAGCATTCACCCAAATATTTTCGTCTGGGCTAATACGATCTTTGCCCGACGCTTTTGCCAAAATCTTTTCGGTGAGTGTCATTCCCATAGTTGTGATGTCCTTGCGTAGATATTGATTCCTACTTGTTTTCCGTCTTTAGATTATAGTCTGATATCGAAAGATTGCTATCAATTCAGAATTTGCTCGTGTCGAGATTGCTGGTCACCGAAACATACGATACGCGGGAAGCTCCGCGCTAAAGCGCTGAGAGGTAAGCGAACGGAGGTTTCAACCGCCTTATTCTTTCAAGAAATGCGTTATAATTAGAAAGTGAGTAAGAATAACCATCCGTGCAAAGAATCGATTTGATAAGGTGTAACTCCTGATTTGTTTCGTCTCGGTATATCCGTAGCCTGAGCAGACAAGCAATAGTCAATCGTGGAGCGCGATAACTTCTAAGTTGATGGACTCAGAAAATATAAAACACACAAGTAAGCGCAATTGCATCGGCGAAAGCCAGTTGTTTTGA
>JAJAZG010000244.1 GCA_026785865.1 Pseudanabaena sp. CAN_BIN31 | reverse complement strand
GTTTTATTTCTTGAGAATAGTAATGACAAGTGCGGTTGTATCGGTTACGGGCTTAACACCTTCAGGGTAGTTAATTTCGCTGACGTGAACACCTTTACCAATTTCGAGTTCGGTGATGTCGATTTCAAAGCTTTCAGGAACATTGTTAGGAGCGCAAACTACACGCACATAGTTCTTGATCGTATCAATAGAACCACCGCCAACTTTTACGCCGACAGGGATACCAATGAAGTGCAAAGGAATGTCTACTTCGATCTTCGACTGCGCCTCGATCGCAAAAAAGCTGAGATGATAGATAGCTTTTTTGTAAGGATGATTTTGGACTTCGCGCAATAGTGTTTTACCCTTAAATTCACCATCGGTTACGTTAACTTCGATCAATGTGTTATTAATCGTCGCTTGACGTAACAAAGTAGTTGCTTCCTTCGCATCTAGAGTGATAGAAATCGACTCAGCACCTTTATGTCCATATACGGTCGCAGGAATCTGACCACCGCGACGAAGAGAGCGATTATTTGCAGGGGGGCGAGTTGTGGCGTTTATTTGTAATTGCATTTTGTTAATTGTTTTTGGGTAATTGGTGTTTGGGCTTAAGTTTTTGTTTTTTAGAAAAAACAAAAACTTAAAATCTAAGCTTTCAACAAACCACGCTTGGGCCCATGAATTGGGTCTTCCACGATGATGGTTTGACCTCGGCTTGCACCTAGCGAAATAATTGCGATCGGAGTTCCCGTTAAATCAGCAAGAAACTTAAGATATTCCTTAGCGTTTGTGGGCAACTCTTCCACAGTTTTGCATTCGCTAGTTGATTGTTTCCATCCAGCGAGGGTTTCATAAATGGGGATTGCTCTAGCAAAGGCTCGCGCATCACTAGGGAAATCATGCACGACTTTGCCATCAAGTTCATATGCGGTACAAACTTTGATTTCATCGAGATCGTCGAGTACATCAAGCTTGGTGACTGCAAGGCAGTCGAGTCCGTTAATCCGAACTGCATAACGACCGATTACGCCGTCAAACCAACCACAACGGCGCTTGCGCCCTGTGGTTGTGCCAAATTCTGCGCCGCGCTCACCGATATGACTGCCAATGTCATCATGCAACTCGGTTGGGAAGGGACCTTCGCCAACGCGAGTTGTGTATGCTTTGGCAACACCGATCACGCGATCGATGCAGGTTGGACCAACACCAACGCCGATACAAGCACCGCCTGCAACTGGATTTGATGATGTGACATAGGGATATGTGCCATGATCAAGATCTAGCAATGTCCCTTGTGCGCCTTCAAACAAGATGTTGCGACGTTCTCGGATGGCTGCATCGACTTTTAGTGATGCATCGACTACGTGGGGACGTAGGCGATCGGCATAGCCGCGATATTCCTCGATGATTGCATCGGCATCAAGGGGTTCTAAATTATAAAGCTTTTGTAAAACAATGTTTTTTTGCTCGATCGCCCAACGTAGCTTTTTAGGCATACGTTTTTCATCCATCAAGTCAATCACTCGAATTCCGACGCGCTCAGATTTATCGGAGTAAGTCGGTCCGATGCCACGTCCTGTTGTGCCAATTTTATGTTCGGCTCGCTGATCCTCTGAGGCGCGATCCAACACACAATGGTACGGCATGGTGACATGGGCGGTTTCGGCAATAAACAGATTGTCTGTCGATATACCTAAATCTTTTAGTCGATCCACTTCTTCAAGAAGCACTTTCGGATCGATTACTGTGCCACTAGCAATGATGCATTCCGTTTTGGGATACAAGATTCCTGAAGGAATCAGATGTAGCTTAAAAGTGCGATCGCCAACGACGACCGTATGTCCTGCATTATTACCGCCTTGATAGCGCACAACGACATCTGCGGAGCGGCTAAGCAAATCTGTGATTTTGCCTTTGCCTTCATCGCCCCACTGTGCCCCAATAACAATTACATTAGCCAAGAGTATTGCTGCTCAATAAAATCTCACAATTAATAATCATCGCAAAAGGTTGTATTAATTGTCAATCTTTATTTTGATCTTTTCAAAATTTGACCAATCTCGCCATAGCGATCGCCAGTTAATCCTTCTATCTGATGCTCAATATCCTCAAGTGCGCCAAGTTTGCTAGTCCACATCCCAGAGGGCAACTGTCGCGCTGCATGGACAGGAATCCCCTCATCGTTAATATACAAGGCAATCTTTTCATACTCTGACTCAATTGTGCGATCGTCACACGGCTCGTACCCTAATGTCTGGTAAGCCTGTATATATGCTGATAAAGTCTCCTCCATCGGCACACCCTCGACCCAATAAAATTGATCTTCAGGTGTAGGTTGCCACCATCGCTCTTGATCTCCTGCCGCCCAAGCGAAACAATTATATTCCTGAGATCTAGGGCTAGTAACGTTGTAATCGGTAATCGCTAGATTGGGATAACGTAGCTCTAAGTGAATTGCTTTTGTCATCCGTAATTAGGCAAGATAACCTTGTTGTTTGCCCCAATTTAGCCAATCTTCCGCCATTTGCTTAACTTTACCCTTGTGTTCTGGAGGGACAGGATTTTCTTGGGTGATCTGCCGTAATGCGGTTAGCCAATAGAGGGGATTTTGGCTTAAATCTTTTAACATTAATGGGATCACCGCTTTTCCCATACTAATGATTTCTTGATAAATAGGATGTTTGGTCATTTCGACAGTGGATGACATCCCCTCTACATCTTGAGTCCATTGACTAGCAAGCTTAATAAATCTTTCTTGAATTTCTTCAGAAACTGGATTGACTTTTTTAGAAGAAATTTCAAATAGTTTGTAGGTCATGTGACTGTTCCTAACATCTTGATAAGACTTGATAAATCCTTTATCCATATACTAAGCGCTATATGAAAACCTAAGAACTTATAGTTTAAGTTTTGAGCAACTCGATCGCTGACTCAGCCGCCGCTAGCCCTGAATGATAGGCGGCTTCGATATTTTTGCCAGCGCACCAATCACCAGCGCAGATGAGGGGTAGCGGTATAGATGTTGATAAACAGGAAACCCCTAAGCATTCTTCGGCAAGGGCATAGCGCCAACGATGGACTTGCCACCATTCGGGACTGGCTAGCCATTTCGCCAATAATCTACCCACTTGATTGAGCAATGGTTTACCTGCGATTTCGAGGTCTGGCTCCTCCATGGATTGTTTGGCAAATTCCGCAGAACTTTGATAGACAAAAACTGGTTGTGAGGCTTTTTTGAGATGTTTGCTGCTGTCGTAACTAATCCAGTTCAAGATCGGATCGTCAACACATTGAATGGCTTGCCATGCATCGGGTATAGAATTATCAGCATTGTAACCAGCCATAACCGTGACGCTAGGCGAGAATTTGACTGATTGCAATGCTTGCAAAAAACTTGGGGCTGAGGTAAGAACCTCCTCAAATAAGGGCAAAAATTGCGGTGCGGGTATGGTTGAGATGATCGCTTTAGTTTCAAGAATTTCTTGGCGATCGCTAACTAATTGCCATTTAGTTTCGTTATGGTTTACCCCAACGATGCGGGCGTTGTTAATGATCGGAATTTCACTGGCAAGATATTTGGCGATCGCCGTCATGCCCAATGGACAGCAATATCGAGGGTGACGTGCATCAGCATCAGGGGGAACTAATCCTGATGCTGACAGTTTATAAACATTGCGAGTCCATTCCTGAACGAGACCCTTTTCTTGGAGTTTGCGAACAAATCTACCAAAATTATCGCTTTTAGCAGAAATTAATTGTGCGCCATGATCGACCCAAGTTCCTTGCAAACGTCTAGTTGCCATGCGTCCGCCTACCCCTGCGGATTTTTCGACAATGGTGACATCTAGTCCTGCTTGCTTTAGTTGTTGAGCGCAGGTCAAACCTGCCATCCCTGCGCCGATCACGATTACATCTTTCATAAAGTTTCAGTTGAGGCTCCTTGATGAGCTTAGTTCATCTTTAACTATTCGCAACAATCAAAAACAGTTTTTCACCGCGATCGCGGTGAAAAACCATTCATCTACAGTGTATCTTGCATTTTTTCGCCGTCATGATATGCCGCGAACAATACGGGACAAGTTCTGCCCCATGCGATCGCGCCTGTAGCATCAAGACAAATCGCCCCAAAATCGCGATCGCGGCTAATTGCTTCTTTAATAGACTTGTCAACAGCTTGCTGAAGCGTCATGCCGTCGGTGACACGGACGACAACTCTTGTAGCAAAACCTTCATCAAGAATATCTTCGCCCACGCCCGTACAGCTAACTCCTGCCAATTTAGTCGCATAGTTACCCGCAGGCGTTGCTGAGTCGCTGACTCGACCAATGCGCTCAAAGCCGCGTCCGCCTGTGGATGTCCCCGCGCAGACACTGCCATATTGATCCAGCACCACCGCACCGATCGTTCCCATCGCCACATCTGCCATTTTGCGCGTGAAGTTGGTTTTACGCTCTTCTACCCATTCCGCAAGGCGTTCATCGGTGAGCGGATTGTAAATTGGTATGCCCAGTTCGCGAGCGAGTTCGGCGGAACCTAAATCTGATAAAACGCGATCGTCGCAAGATTGCAAATGCTTTGCCATCTCAATAGGATTTTTGACCCGCGCCGTATTAATTACACCGCTAAAACTTTGGCGATCGCCGTCCATGATCGACGCACTCATCCGCACCTGACCATCAGACTGTAAAACTGAGCCTGTCCCTGCATTAAATCGGGGATCGTCTTCGAGCATTTGACAAGCCTTGACGACAGCATCTACTGCCTTAGCGCCATTGAGCAGCATCGGATAAACGGTTTCGAGAACCGCAAATAGTGATTTGCGAACAGGCTCATAGCCGCCTTTGCTTTCGACAGTACTACCAGCGCCGCCATGAATGATAATTTTGGGTTGCATTTAATTTTTGGTAATTGGTAATTGGTAATATCAAACTCTGTAGGGGCATAGCATTCCCAGCAATATTTATAAATTCTAAGATCACCTAAATTGGGGAATGTTTTGCCCTTAATCTCACAACGCAGGGAAAATTTATCTGTGAATGCGAAGAGGGTTTAGCATTTGCGGATTGAGATTGTGGTGGTGAGTTGGGAGATAGTGGCGCAAATGCTAAACCCCTACAGTTTTTGGTTACAGGTTTTTATAATTCGCCAAAACCTTTTTTCTTTTTCTTCTTTTTGCCATAGACAGGATTACCCGATGGCGGTTGGTTACCCATGCCGCCCATTGCAGGGAAACCGCCGCCGCCCATATTGGGCATACCAGGGAAGTTTGGCATCTTGCCCTGTCCCATTTGCTGCATCAGCGATCGCATTTTCTGGAAATCAGCAACCAATTTAGTCACATCTTGAAGTTTGTGACCAGAACCATTCGCAATCCGTTGTTTACG
>JAJAZG010000243.1 GCA_026785865.1 Pseudanabaena sp. CAN_BIN31 | reverse complement strand
CTAGTACAAGACAGCGTAAATATGGATACCCTTTAACAATGATTAAGACTGTCATCCCAGACTCGCAAGTGTAACTTTACTTGAGCCACCCTGTACTAGTCTGATTTGCATAATTTATTTTTCCTATTTTGCATAGCTTATTTATTTTTCATTCCTTAGTAAAATTTATTCTTGACAAACCTTACAAACTTGATATATAAATCATGATGTAACTAGATCGACTTGGCTATCATGCAAAGCTGAAAGAAAAAAGTGAAATTATGAAAAATTTGCTTGTAATCACTTTGACTTCATTGAGTTTAGAATCGCCGCGATCGCAAATTCAACCCAAACCGCGATCGCCCTTTTGTGAAAAGATTTTGCTAAACCGCGATCGCCTATTTCTCTAAACTAGCGATCGCATACGCTACCAATGAGCAACTTCATTCTCGATATTCTTTTTGAAAAGAGAGAGAGTTGCCAAGATTAAAGATTGCTGACGGCGGGTGATGGACACCATTATCACAACAAAAAATTTGTTAATAGAAGGATTTTTAAATTATGCAAGCCAATACTATCTCTGGAAAATCTTCTTTGCTGAACGAAGATTCAGTTTTTAGTTCACTTTCTGACTCAGCATCACTTTTGGACTCAGCTAGGGAGTTGGCACAAGCCAAGTTACAGGGATTTGCTCAAAGTCAAGATTTTGAAGAGAAAATTGCGTTGGCTTTTGGACAAGGGATCAATGTCGATAAATTGCGGCGTATTTGTCTGTCTGGCAAGGTTGCGTTTCCTACAATTGAGGTGCGGACGGCTACGGAATTGGGTGGGGCATACGGGGCTTTTTCGCAAGATACAGGGAAGATCTATCTAGCGCAGGAATTGCTGAGTAGTAACTCTACGGATTTGGTTTCGTCTGTTCTATTGGAAGAATATGGGCATTTTGTTGATACTCAGTTGAATGTTGGGGATTCGCTTGGGGATGAGGGGGCGATCTTTTCGGGTGTTGTTCAAGGTAAGAAGTTTGAAACTGAGCAATTACAGCAGTTGAAAGTTAAAGATGATACTGCAACTATCAATTTGGATGGAAAACTGATTCAAGTAGAAAAAGCGACT
Organism: Pseudanabaena sp. CAN_BIN31; assembly: GCA_026785865.1. Lineage (GTDB taxonomy): Bacteria > Cyanobacteriota > Cyanobacteriia > Pseudanabaenales > Pseudanabaenaceae > Pseudanabaena. The sequence continues at coordinate 9,167 of JAJAZG010000243.1, read as the reverse complement.
ACAGGCTTCATTAGTGGTGGATTTGAGGGCAGTACAAAAACTCTGAAGTTAGACTCAAAAGGGGGGGGGACAGTTAGATATTCCTACGATATGTTTTCTATCCCAGACAATCTAATTTTGCGCTATGAAGGCAAAGATATTCTCAACACGGGTTTTATTTCGGAGAGTAAAACTGGGAAAGTAAATATCCCAAAGGGTAATTCTGATGAATTACAGGTTATCCTTGCTACCAACGATCAGAGAACTGGATGGAATTATACTATTGATACTTCTAAATTCCCTGAACCATCACCTCTTAAAGTTTCACTTGTAAGTGGAACAGAAGAAGAGAAAAACGGTAAATATATCTTAAAAGGAATCATCAATATTGGGCGAGCAGGATCTTCACCCATATTCAGCGTTGATGGAACTGTCGAGTATGACGATAAAACCATTAGTATTGATGGAATAGTTTTTTCTTTGATTGGCTCTGGTCTAGTCAAGACGACCCCACTATTTAAGAGCAAATTTGACATTGATGTTAAAACTACTACAGGTTCATTAGCAGAAGATACTAGTTTTGCTAATCAGTATAAATTGGGTGGAATGGATGTTGACTTCAGCAGTTTGAGTATCAATCCCAATGGACTTGCCCTTGGTGCAAAGTTTAAATTAATTGATGATTTAGGCTTACCTGACTATTTTTTTAGTGGTTCAGATGCACTATTAATTAGTCAAAATGATGTCGGATTTGGTTCTAGTGTTAAGTTTTCTCTGCCAAATTTCAAGGATTTTCAACTATTTAAGTTTTTACCAGTTAAGGAATTCTCTGATTTTTCTATAGAGTATGTTGCCGCAGAGGACAAAATCAAGATTCAAGGAAAACTAGTAATTGATTCTTTCACAAAACCAGACGAAAAGTCAGGGAAAATCGGAAAAATCACAGCTGACTTCGCTGGTGATAACTTCATACAGATTCAGGGTGGAAAAGCAGATGTAAAAGGTTCTTTAGCAGTTGAAACCAACATTAAATCTGCAAAAGGATGGGGTTTGAGTGAGGTTAAATTAGATATAGATACCCCAAACAAGGACATTGGTGGCAGCGCTAAAATTGTGTTCCCTTTTGGTGCAAAATTTCCGCCAGGAAACTCCGCAGAATCTACATTTGGTCTTGGATTTAAACTTCCTATTCCTCCCGTAGAACTAAATAAAGTATCTATAGATTTTAACGATCTTCAGGTTGCAACGCCAATCAACATTATAGGCATTCCTGTTTTTCTTCAAAGAGTAGCAGGAAGTGTAGACAATTGGGCTAAATCCGATCCCGATCCTATTGAATATGCTGGCGGTATTGGTGCAACACTTGGACCTCAGTTTAATATTGGAGGCGATAAGTATTCTCTGATTCGCCTTGACGTGGATGCAAAAATCAACTCAGAACAATTGAGTGCTACTGGAAAAACAATTTTTATCAATGATAAAATCGGTTTGGCGGACGGGACAGTTGCTCTTGATTGGAACAAAAAGTTTTACGAACAGAAGGGTAACTTTACATTTTTTGATGGCTTAGTCAAAACAAGCAGTGGTTTTAAAACCGATTCACAGTTTAATATCAAAATGACTGGAACCGCCAGCGTGGGGATACCTAAATTTATTCCTTTATTTGGTGGCGCACAGCTTGGTTCAGGGAATTTTCTGTTAGACTTTAGCAATGACAACAACTTGTCCAACGACTTCGTGGCTGGTTGGGGTACTTTAAGTATTCAAAAATTCGGATTTGAAGCAAAAATTGTTGCTGGTGCAAAGCTCTACTTTGACGGGAATTTCCAACGTTTGGGAGCAAAAGATCTGCCGCCTGTAGGTAGTTGGGCGGTCGCGGCCAATACTCCTTGGATTGTTTTAAGTGCTGATTGGGAAAATGAGATTGGAACCAATGTGCCAGTTCAGATTGAGACTCCTGATGGTCGTTTGCTAAATGAGTCTGATTTTGCTGCCAACAACATTGCTTTTGTTGATGAATTAACCAACTCAAAGACTAAAACAGTAGCTATCTTTAATCCCACGGCTGGAGTTTGGGATATCGAAATTCCTGATAAAACGGGATTGGGAACTGTAAAATACAATGGAGTAACGGATTCGCAAGCCTCCACCATTTTAGTCACCTCGCCAGTTACGGATGTTCCCGATCAGAATGTCACGATTGGCTACAATGCTTTTGATTCGGATTCTAAGGCAAAGGTTAGCCTATTCTATGATAACGATAATCAAGGATTTGATGGCATCTTAATTAAAGATGGTCTTGATGAAAATGATGGATCTGGTAATTTTGTTTGGAATACTCAGGGTATCTCAACGGGTGATTACTATGTCTATGCAATGATTATAGATGAAAATAATGCCCCTGCATTTAGTTATTCGTCTGGGCGTGTTCGCGTTGCGGAAAAGGCTGATTTATCTATTACCACTACTACCAATGCGGATTTAGTCAATCTAGGAGGCAATCTAACTTACGCGCTCACAGTTATAAATAATGGAACTGATAATGCCAAAGGCATAACTCTCACAGACATCCTACCTGATGGAGTAACTTTTGTTTCCGCCAGTATTACTCCCACCCAGACAACAGGCAGTAACCTTACCTTCGATCTTGGCGATTTAGAAAATGGCAAAAGTACCACAGTCAACATCACAGTTACCGCCCCAACCGTTGGAAATTTGACGAATACAGCTACTGTGACCGCTAAAACTTATGATCCAGATGCGACTAACGATTTCTCAATTTTAGATACAAATATCACAGCAGCGAAGCCAGTTTTACCTGACTTGGTGCTAACTACAGATGCAAGTAATGCATCTGTAAATTTGGGAGATAAAATCACCTATACCCTCACAGTTACTAATAAAGGTGACGGTAAAGCTACAGGCGTTAAACTAATTGATGACATTGCATCTTTGGGCGTTAAAAATGTCGTTGCTACTCCTAGTCAGGGAAATACTTCTATCGACTCTAACGGCAATGTGGTTGCTCAATTAGGCAGTCTTAATAAAGGAGAAAAAGCAACAGTTATTATTACTGCTACTTCGATGGTTGCTGACAATCTTACCAATACAGCCAACGTCACCAGTAGTGAAGTGGATCTAAACACATCTGATAATTTTCTGATTCAAAATAAGGCTTTTAATTCAATAGCCCCAACATCTGCCGACCTTACCTTGACACAGACTGTAGACAATCCCAATCCAAAAATTAGTGATGAGGTTAATTTCACAGTTACGCTTACAAATAAAGGTGTAGGCATTGCTAGTAGCATCAAGGTTAAGGATATCCTCTCCTCTGAACTAGACTTTATTTCTGCTGTCGCTGAGCAGGGATCTTATGATAGCCAAACTGGTGTGTGGGATGTTGGCAATATGAGAGACAATCTCATCCGCACGCTAAAGCTAAAAGCCAAAGTTAATAAGGTGAAAGCCATTACCAACACCGCAGAAGTAATCGCAGTTAATGAGCTTGATCCTAATTCAACTCCTAACAACAACAATCCCAATGAAGACGACCAAGCCTCTGTCACTTTAAATGCTACCTTGGCAATACCAACACTTGCTAAAGTTTCTGATGATATCTTCAATATTTCTGGCGGTTCTACTGGCAAACCCAAACTACAGATTACGCTCTCAGATTCCAATCCCATCGGTGTAAACGAACTCGCTGTATTTACCGTTGATGACGCTCAAGGCAAGATAAATGGCATTGCCCCCACCGAATCTGGATATTCTCAAGCCGCACTGAACAGAGCGAAAGTGGTTTTCTCAGCGATCTCTAATGCTCCCCAAGGCTTTGACCCAAAAACTTTATCTAGATTACTAGAATTCAACTCTGGAGATAATCTTAGATTCCTACTGGTAAAAAATGACACATTGGATAATGTTCGTAAACAGAACCCAACTAGTTCCAATGTTTTGTTCTCTACTGTCTCCAACCAAAAAATTACAGACTCTGGTACGGGTAGTTTCTCCCTAGCATGGGAAGACGGCACTGGCAACAGCACCGACTTCAAAGACTTGGTGGTAACGATTAAATCAACAGAAGACTCATTACCATTAGGCTCAAATCTTCAAGATCAACAACAAGGAGAAGTTCTTGATTTGAGTAGTGTCGATTCAACTAAAACCGTCCAAGCCAGCTTCACTGTCAATAGAGAAGCAGCCTATAACAACTTTGTGGGCTTTTATAAGATCAGCGACTCACAAGGCACAATCACAGATCCATTAACAGGAGCATCCATCAAACCAAGCGATTCAGGCTATGCCGAGGCTGCCATTAAAAATCGCGTTGCAGGTATCGACTTACAAACCGCAAATCAAGCTACTGCGACACTAAGCGGTACATTCCAAGGCGGCTCTATTTTCGCCCCATTCATCATTGCCAATGGTTCTCCAAATCAACTGTTAGATACTGATAAATCTAACGATCCCGCCGTTTATTTCGCCTACCTCGGTGCTAATTCCGATGGAGTCGATCACATTCGCTTATTGGCAAATAATGTATTTGGATTTGAAGATTTGTCAAAGGGAGGCGACTTCGACTACAACGACATAATTATCAAAGCCAATCTCACTGTTGTTTAGCCTGTGTAAAAAACAGTCACTGATTTTAGTAAATTTAGGCTTAGTACAGGACAAAAAATTAAGAGATGAGGCGATCGCATTACCGACTTCAATCCGACAGAAGGCGATCGCATTGCCCTCAAATCCATGCCAACGGCTCTATTTAATGCTGGCATATTCTCAAATTCCACCTTGAATGCCGCCGCGATCGCTGCCTACGCCGATGCAAATCCTAATGTTGCGGGTAATCAAACGCTAGGCACAAACCAAGCCATAATCTTCGGTTGGAATAATGGCACGTACCTATCAGTAAACGATAACCTTGCGCCATTTAATGCCAATAGCGACCTGCTGGTTAATGTTACTTTTTCAACAATTGCACTAATTATTTTCTATTCTCTCTTAATCTATTGTTCTCAGCTTTTGACTTGAATTACACTAGAATCCTGCTTGCATTCATTACAATTTCACCAAATCCTACCTTGACAGGGGTAGGATAGATCCTAATGGTGGTGCGGTCTTTAGCTTTTCAAAAAAAGGCATAGATTAATCTCAATACTAAAGAATAGCAAAAAATCTATAGTATCAATAATATAACCGATCGCAAAAAACAGTATTTAGCTAAATTGTGACACATATTCAAGCCCCAAAATGACGATATACTGGGAACAATCAAGCTATATCTACTTAAACCCCATAACCAATAAAGTCAATTGCTGAAGCAATAGCCCAAGCCGTGACTTAAAATAACCGAAGCAACCTTTCACAGAGAAATTACAGAGTAAAGAGGCGATCGTAAATCATGGTGATGATTGAAACCAAAGCCGAACGCATGGTCATAAATATGGGGCCTCATCACCCCTCCATGCACGGCGTTCTCAGACTTATCGTCACACTAGACGGCGAAAACGTAGTTGATTGCGAGCCAGTCCTAGGCTACTTGCATCGCTCCATGGAAAAAATTGCCGAAAATCGCACGATTATCCAATATTTACCCTACGTGACCCGATGGGATTACCTCGCGACCATGTTCACCGAGGCAATCACCGTCAATGCACCCGAAAAATTAGCCAACGTGCCAGTACCGAGACGCGCTAGCTATATTCGCATGATTATGCTAGAACTTAGCCGCATCGCCTCTCACTTACTGTGGCTCGGCACATTTGTCGCCGATATTGGCGCACAAACCCCATTTTTCTACGTCTTCCGCGAACGAGAAATGATCTATGACCTGTTCGAGGCAGCAACAGGGATGCGGATGATGCACAACTACTTTCGGATCGGAGGCGTTGCTGCCGACCTACCCTATGGCTGGATCGAGAAATGTGAAGACTTTTGTAATTATTTCACTCCCGTCATCGACGAATACGAAAAATTAATTACCAATAACCCCATCTTTCGCAAACGGGTAGAAGGCTTAGGCACGATTAGTCGTGAAGAAGCGATTAATTGGGGCTTATCAGGTCCGATGTTGCGCGGTTCAGGCGTAAAACTCGATCTGCGTAAAGTCGATCATTATGAGCTTTACGATGAACTCGACTGGGATGTGCAGTGGGACAATGGTGGCGATTGTCTAGCTCGTTATCTTGTGCGTGTGCGAGAAATGCGCGAGTCCGCAAAAATGATTCTGCAATGTCTCAAGCAAATTCCTGGTGGCTCTTTTGAAAACCTCGAAGCCCAAAGAGTTCTCGCAGGACCCAAGAGCGAATGGACTGCAATGGACTATCAGTTCATTAGCAAAAAACCGTCACCCACTTTCAAAGTTGCGTCGGGAGAACATTATGTTCGCATCGAAGCACCAAAAGGTGAACTGGGCGTATATATCATCGGTGAAGATAGCGTCTTTCCTTGGCGTTTTAAGATTCGTCCACCTGGATTTATTAATTTACAGATTTTGCCAGAACTGGTGCGCGGCATGAAGCTCGCTGACATCATGGCAATCTTAGGAAGTGTGGACATTATTATGGGTGAGGTCGATCGCTAATGTACGGTGGAATAGATTTACAGAGATCGCTAATTGAAGTCCTGTCAGGACTCGGATTACCTACGGACGTTGCCAAGGTAATTTGGATGTTGTTGCCGATGCTAGTAATGGTTTTAGGCGTAACCGTGGGCGCACTCGCCTGTACTTGGCTAGAGCGCAAAATATCGGCAGCAGCCCAACAACGGATCGGACCCGAATATGCGGGCCCATTTGGACTATTGATCCCGATCGCTGACGTAGCCAAACTTGTAATCAAGCAAGGCACAATCCCCGCCAAAGCCGATCCTTTGCTATACACGATCGGACCTGCACTCGTATTTGTCTCGATATTTTTGTGTTATCTGGTCATTCCCTTTGGTCAGAATATGATCATCTCTGACTTAGGCACTGGCGTATTTTTCGTGATTGCCATTTCCAGCATTGCCCCAATCGGCTTGCTGATGGCAGGTTATTCATCCAATAACAAATATGCGCTCATTGGTGGTTTACGCGCCGCCGCACAGTCGATCAGCTACGAAATACCCCTTGCTTTGGCGATACTTGCCGTGGCGCTGATGAGTAATGGACTCAGTACTATTGATATTGTCAATCAGCAAGCAGAATACGGGATTCTCTCTTGGAATATTTGGCGACAACCGATCGGGTTTGTAATCTTCATTATTTCCGCACTTGCTGAATGTGAGCGGCTACCCTTTGACTTACCAGAAGCAGAAGAGGAGATCGTTGCAGGCTATCAAACCGAATATTCGGGGATCAGATTTGCCTTTTTCTATGGTGGCTCTTACGCCAACTTGCTGCTAGCAGGTTTACTCGCTTCGATTCTTTATCTCGGCGGATGGGAATTGCCGTTCCCGATTGACCGAGTTAGCGATGCTTTAGGCATTGAAGCGAATACTGCTTGGTGGCAAATTCTCGCCGCATTTATCGGGCTCACCGCAACCCTAGTCAAAACCTATGCCTTTATCTTCTTTGCGATTCTCTTGCGTTGGACAGTCCCCCGCGTGCGGATCGACCAATTGCTCGACCTTGGCTGGAAGTTTTTATTGCCAATTGGACTTGCTAATCTCCTGATTACCGCAGCTTTGAAATTGGCTTTTCCCTTTGCATTTGGCGGCTAGAGACTGTTTGATAAAGTGCGCTTCGCGCACTTTATCAAAGATAAACCCAATTACCAATTACCATCATGCTGAAATTTCTTAATAAAGTTGGTCAATACACCAAAGATGCAGTTCAAGCTGCTAAGTACATCGGACAAGGCATGTCGGTCACTTTTGACCATATGCGTCGCCGTCCGATTACGGTGCAATATCCTTATGAAAAGCTAATTCCTTCCGAGCGTTTTCGTGGCAGGATTCATTTTGAGTTTGATAAGTGTATTTCCTGTGAAGTCTGTGTGCGTGTATGCCCGATTAACTTGCCTGTAGTTGATTGGACATTCAATTCAGAAATGAAGAAAAAGGAACTCAAAAGTTACAGCATTGACTTCGGCGTGTGTATTTTTTGCGGTAACTGCGTAGAATACTGCCCCACTAATGCCCTATCGATGACTGAAGAATATGACTTGTCAACCTTTGATCGCCACGAATTGAACTTTGATAGCATTGCGCTCGGACGGATGCCCACCAAAGTTACTGACGATCCAATGGTTAAGCCGATTCGTGAGCTTGCTTATTTGCCAAAGGGTGTAACCGAGGGACATGAAGTACCTCACACAGCTAAGCGTGCAGGTTTGCGCCCTGAAGAAATTGCTGAAGCCATTTCTGAAAATAAATAACGTTCATCTTGACAACTATATAAAGGAAATTTTAATGAACAATATTGGTCTAGGTGATGGTTCACAAACCGTATCCCTAATTGTCCTAACTGCGATGCTCGTAGCTTCGGCGATGGGGGTTGTACTTCTAGAAAACATCGTTTACGCGGCATTTTTACTCGGTGCAACTTTTATCAGTGTGGCAGGGCTTTACTTGTTGCTCAATGCTGATTTTGTGGCAGCGGCTCAGGTTTTGATCTATGTCGGTGCGGTGAATATCTTGATCCTGTTTGCGATCATGCTGGTCAATAAGCGTGAAGACTATCAAGAGGTCAAGTATGGTGCTTTACGCAGTGTGGTGACGGGCTTTGTTTGTCTGGGACTATTCGCATTGTTAGGCGTTACTGTGACTTCGACAAATTGGGCGGTTAGTCCCGCGATCGCGAAGTTACCATCGACAATGGTGGTGATTGGGATGCATTTATTTAGCGATTATTTGCTACCTTTTGAATTGGCATCAATTTTATTGTTGGTGGCTCTAATTGGGGCGATCGTGCTGGCTCGTCGCGAGCTTGCGCCTGAAGCGGTACAAGTTGGTCAAGCTCCTGCAGAAGATTCACTTGAGTTATTAGAAAAACCCAAAGAACAACTTGTTGCTTCTAAATAAATTTTGAATACTGCCGTTAGCGGCAGTATTCAAAACTATTAGGTAATTGAAATTAATAGTAAATAGATATGTCTTTAGAACCTTTTCTGATTATTGCTGCTGCATTGTTCTGTATCGGCATCTATGGATTAATCACCAGTCGTAATGCTGTACGGGTATTGATGTCGGTGGAATTAATG
>JAJAZG010000242.1 GCA_026785865.1 Pseudanabaena sp. CAN_BIN31 | reverse complement strand
CGGCGCGTGCTGCTACCTTAGACATCAGAGTGTGACGCTTAAACCTTTTAAGAAGTTTCGCAGCAAGTCTTTGCCTGCCTCAGTCAAGATGCTCTCAGGGTGGAATTGTACGCCTTGGATGTGAGGATATTGCTTGTGTCGGACTGCCATGATTATGTCATCTTCAGTCCATGCTGTAACTTCAAGAACATCGGGGCAGTTTTGGCGATCGATGACCAGACTATGATATCGAGTCGCGGTAAATGGATTGGCTAGCCCTGCGAAAACACCGACTCCCGTATGATAAATTTGTGATGTCTTACCATGCATTAAGTAAGGTGCGGAGATAACTTTGCCGCCATACATTAAGCCCATACTTTGATGTCCGAGACATACGCCCAATATCGGCGTATTTACGTCCATTTCTCGAATAATATCTAGGGAGACCCCCGCCTCTTCGGGACGACCTGGCCCTGGAGAAATTACGACTCCTGCGGGTTTGAGTTGTTTAACTTCTTCGATGCTTATTTCGTCATTTCGCTTAACTAATATTTCACCTAATGCAGGGAATTCGGGTAATAATTCTCCAAGGTACTGCACGAGGTTATAAGTAAAGCTGTCGTAATTGTCGATAACGAGAATCATGGTTACAGGGCTTGTATTTCTGAGACTTATTTGTAAAGCTGAAGGCTTGATGGCGATCGCTAATTTCTGACTCAATTTAGCTTTCTCAATTTAACATTCTTTATGAAGAATTCAGACCAGAAAAGATGATGAAACCAGTTTTGGGAATTTTCGCGCCGATCTTAATAGTTAGCACCTGTTGGGCAGATTTTGCGATCGCGCAATTGCCCCAAAAGCCATCTCAAAAAGTTCAAGTCCAGCAAGAAATTGTTGTACCACCGAACGAAAATGCCAATCAGCTTTTGGAGCGTGGCAATGCCTATGTGCGTCTAGGAAACTTAGAAGGGGCGGTGGTCATATTTCGGGCTGCGATTAAGAAAAATCCTGAACTAACGGCAGCACACTACAATCTCGGCTTGGCTTACGCGCAGGCCGGGAAGCTCAAGGAGGCTATTCATTCTTTTCAACGGGCGACTAGACTCGATCCCAAGTTTGCGATCGCTTTTAGCAACTTAGGAGCCGCTCAATTGCAATCAGGTGATGCTAATCGAGCAGTTCCCAATTTACAAAGAGCAATTCGCCTCGATCCAAAACTTTCAGTCGCTTATTACAATCTTGGTTTAGCTCTTAAGGAAAAAAAAGATATTAATGGCGCGATCGCCAATCTTAATCAGGCGCTCAAGCTCAATCCTCAAGCGCCTGAAACGATTTATAACTTAGGGCTATTAATTCAAACTCAGGGCGATATCCCTAAGGCGATCGCCTATTACGCCAAAGCCTTGCAACTAAATCCTGAATATCCAGAAGCTCATTACAATTTGGGGGCAGCTTTATTAATTCAAGGTGAAACTGAAAAGGCGATCGGGCAACTGCGGAATGCGTTGCAATTTCGCAAAGATTACGCCGAAGCCCTCTATACACTTGGGGTAGCTCAATCGAGAGCAGGAAAAAAACAAGACGCAATTCAATCTTTTATTCAGGCGCAAGCATATTTTAATCAGCAAAAAAATATTCTATGGGCGCAGCAAAGCAATCTACAGATCCAAAAATTACGCAGCATTTAAACAGATTTTGCTAAGGCTTCCTCTAGCGAATATTCAATGTCAGAGAGCAGATATTCTCCATAAACTTCACAAGAATTATTCGGACTTTCGATCAGTTTAATGCTGTGCAATTTTGCGCCGATGTCACGAATTGGCTGTGTCAATACTTTTTGAATATAGACGGCGATATTTTCGGCCGTTGGCACAACTTCGGCAAAGTAGGGAATATCTTTATTTAGAAAGGTGTGATCCATTGGGTCAAGCACATATTCGTTGAGTGCATTTTGGAACTCGCTCAGATCGGCAATCATGCCTGTGCGCGGATCGATTTCACCAGAAATTGAGGCTTCTAAATGATAGTTATGTCCATGACCATTGACACGGGCGCATTTGCCATAGATTTCAGAGTTTTCTTCGAGCGAGAGGGTATCCAGCGCGAGGCGATGGGCGGCGGAAAAATGAGTGCTAATCGTTAAATGTGCTTGCATGTCGTTACCTTGATAATCAGCCCAAAGTTTAGGATGTTCGTATAAGCGAATATTGACCAATGGCAGATGCGATTCTAGGCGCTGCCAGATCACACGAGCCACATTTTCAGTAGTGGGAAGGGTTTGCTCAAATTCTTCCCATGCTTGGTTGAGATAGGAAAAATTTAATTGCGTGGTGACTTCACGAGAGATCGTATGTTTGACCTCTGAAAGGTTAAGCACCATGCCAGTATGATCAATCTCTCCTTGCATACCAACGTATAGAACGTAGTTATGACCATGGGGCGGAAAGTTGGTACATAAGCCAAATTTGGCGAGATTTTCTGCATCTGGGATTTCGGGCAGCCAGTAACGATGACTAGCCGAAAATTCGGCACGACGATTAATTACACATTTAGCCATCAGGAATAAACTATCAAAGACAAACTTTGATGAATTGTAAAGTTATTCTTGTAGTTTAACATTTTCAGCGATCGCATCTAAATTTAATGGCGAAGCAAACAGAATTGTCAATTTATTGGAGCGCATCGATTCCTGAAAATGTTTGCTAGACGAGCAATGTTTAGGTTTATCAACTTTATTTTGAGCAAAAAAAGCTAAGATAGTACACTGAAAGTAAGTTTTTTGTAACTCTTGTAATAAATTAAGGTCACGACATCAAGTTATGGATGCAGTTGCAGTACAGCCCAGCGAAGTTAAACCTAGTGATATCCTGCGGCAAGCCGATACCGAAAAACTAGCGCAGATTCGCCACACTTGCTCTCATGTGATGGCGATGGCAGTCCAAAAGTTATATCCCGATGCCAAGGTGACGATCGGCCCTGCAACTGAGAATGGCTTTTATTATGACTTTGATCGCGCTGAACATTTTACGCCCAGCGATCTCAAGGCGATCGCTAAGGAAATGAAGCGGATCATCAAGTGGAATCAGCCCCTTGTGCGTCAGGAATTGCCTCGTCCTGAAATGCTATCAGAAATTGAAAAGCTGAATGAGCCTTACAAAATTGAGTTGTTAGCCGCCATTCCTGAAGGACAAAATATTAGCCGTTACTTTATCGGCGATCCTGCTAAATTTGAAAAACAGCCTTGGTGGGACTTGTGTGCGGGCCCTCACCTCGAAGCAACTGGCGACATTAATCCCGATGCCTTTGCTCTAGAGAGCATTGCAGGAGCTTACTGGCGTGGTGACGAAAAAAATCCCATGCATCAGCGTATTTACGGCACGGCTTGGGAAAATTCTGAACAGCTTGTTGCTTATCACGCCATGCT
>JAJAZG010000241.1 GCA_026785865.1 Pseudanabaena sp. CAN_BIN31 | reverse complement strand
TGATTTTTTATGATTCTTGCAAATACCACTCCTTAAGTACTCCTAAATCAAGAGGGCTTCGATTTCTGATGTCCAATATTTACTCCTCTCTTTATGGGGCGTTCATCCTTTTTTTGCTTCAACTTTTTCCAAAGTCCAGTCTCCAGAGATGCATAGGTAAGCGATCGCGCATTCAACAAGGCTCGTAAGGCGATCGCCTGTAAACCAAGTTGACCTTCCTCAAACCAAAAACTCAGATCCCATTCACACCAAGCATCATAGTCAATACCCGCATGGATCAAGCGCCATTGTTGTCCATTAGTCAGCAACGCCACTTTTTGATTCGCTTTTCGCAACCATTCGATCGTCTGAGAGACAGCCCGCTTGCCCCGCCCAATCCCCAACCGCGCTACTTCACTTTTCACAAATACTGGCAAAATCCCCCCATTAGCCTCTTGCCAAACCCGTTGTGGCTTGAGGCGATCGCCAGCAATCCCCTGACGCGCCCAACTGCTATCTAAAGCATTACCTTTAAGCCATTGCCCCGCAGGTAGTTCTAGCAATTCTTCCAAAACTACATCAAGTAATGCTGATAATTGTCCCGAATCGTTACCAAATCGCACGATTTCGCGCCGCAAGCGATCGACTACACCATAAGTCAAACATTTACTCAAATCTTCCGCAACAAAAAATTCAGTCAGCTTTGCTGAAGCAATCAGCAACCCACCATGATTGAGCGATGCCCACCAGTCATAGCTACTAATAGATTGATTATTGGCGGGATTAATAGGTTGATTTGGAGTAAGCGTAATCATGGTTTTACAAACTTTATTTAATAGTTCAGATACTTTGAAACAATCTCAATATTTCTAAGGAAGATTTTCTAAATCCAATAAATCTTTTAATCTTCCGCTTGCCCGTTTATTGATCTTCAAGTCTTGTAAATCAATCAAATTTACTTCTACATCTTCAATTTGTGTAATCAATCGATTAGCAAAACATTTTGCAAAATCAACACCTGAAATAGTTGTTAAAACTTCTAAGCGTAACGGTGGTACTCCCATTCTCACAATTCGCTCTTCTTGCAAAAAAAGTTCAGGTGACAATTCAGGAACAGAAAAGCCAAACTCTTCAAGAGCAGCAACTATCCTAATCGCATTAGTTGGTGTAATGTTTATCCAAATATCCATATCTCCTGTAGCTCGAACAAAGCCATAGTAGCCAACTGCGTATCCGCCAATTAACAGATACTCAACTTGATGGAAATTTAGTAATCTCAAAAACTCTTTGAAATCTAATGGTATTTGGATCATAGCCATACATCACTTGTCGTAGATATTCTAGGGCAATTAAGCGATCACTAGGGCTTCTTGAGAGCCAGTAAGTTTTATCTTCAGCATCTTCATCTTTTAAATTAGTGATACTGAATGAGGATCGATTAAATCTAAGGTTTTCGGTGGTGTTCATAGTAGAAATTCTAATATTCTAATTTTGAAGTTTAATCTTATCTTGGTAAACGAATCTCCACAGTCACAGGAAATACCAGTGCCGAACCATGCAAGGTATAGCGCTGTGGTAACAAGCGCTCAATTGTCCGTTTCCGTTCCTCCTCCAAGAAAGTTTCTAAGCGATCGTAATGTCGCTGCCGCCGATCTAGCTCGTCCTCAAGATCGCGCAACTTCTCAGTCTGCGATCGCACCTCTTCCGCAAACAAGGATATTTGCTGCATATCAGACAACAAGCGATCGCGTTCCTTCTGCAACTTCTGAAGTGTCGTTTCGCTTGCAGCCTTCTTAACTTCAGCCAGACGCTCCTTAAACCGTTTTTCTTCAGTAGCGATCGCCTCCTTTTTGCGTTCCTTGATCTGCTCGGTTATTTGCGTACTCAAGTTTTTAGACAGCTTGGTTAAAAATTTGCTGAGATCTGGCTCAACCTCATCCCAAATATCTCTAACTTTTACCAAGTTTGTCGATATGTCCAGTGCATAACCGCGATCGCTTGCCGCAGGAACATGGGGTAACATCTCGCCCAGTTCGCCATTGATAATCGGCAACCGAATTGTCCGCACCCAATGATGAAAAGTTTCGCGCAATTCATTAATCGCCATTTCTTCAACAGTCAACAATAACAACGCATCAGCGCCTTTGGGAACTTCTCCGCATCTTAATAGCCAACGACTTGTAGTTCTACTCTCATTAGTTTGGTTAGGAAAACGAGATCGGGCAAACTGAGCTAAAGCATGGTGATACATCGGATGTCCCAGATGTAGTAACGTCGTATCTTTAGCGGCTCTAAATACAGGGCGATCATTGCGATATTGCACAAAATGGTTAGGGTCAAACACGATCGCAGGTAATGCACCCAACCCATGACTAGACTCAAGGCGCAAGCTATCATTAATCAGATTTTCCCATTGCGCGGGAATTGGATATTTGAGCCGAGTTCGACCGCGATCGTCGGCTGGTTCAAACCTCGGTAATCCCAAACCATTAATTCCTAAAGCAATTTCCAAAGTATCGCGCAGCGTATCAGGGGAAAAATCTAGTTCGGCCCGAAGCTGTGTTAGGGCGGCTAACTCTTCTCCTGAAGCTTTACTCGTAACGGGTAAGGCAACTCGCCCGCGCTGGCTCTCAACCGCTAGATCGAGATCGGCGATCGCGCGATCGGTGTCTTCTAGATCCGCAAACCGTCTTTGGAAAGCGGCATCAAAGACCTCGCCCATGGAACCCAGTTCTTCGCGGATCGTATTTACCTTGCCGATAACATGACCCAAAAACTTTAGATCGGCGTTATCCTCGCTCGTAAAATGGAACACCACCACATCATTAGCCTGTCCGTGCCGATCTAAACGTCCATTGCGCTGATCGAGTCGGGCTGGATTCCAAGGAATATCATAATGGGCGATCAATCGAGCCGTTTCCTGTAAGTTCAAACCTTCGGAAGCAGCATCAGTAGCCACAAGAATCTTTACAGGATTATCAGGATCGTTAAAAGCTTGTTTGATGTCTTCTCGCTCGCGATCGTCCATACCCCCGAAAAGCACGCGCACCAATCCTTCTTCTGGAAAATTTTTAGTTAAGCGCTGTTGCAAATAATCCAAAGTTGTTTTGTATTCAGTGAAAATTACTAACCGCTCACCATTGCGCCACTTTGTCCCATCTCGCAAATATTCACCAATTACCATTGATTCCAACCTGTCCCACCGCGCATCCTCATTCGGTATTGCGTCAATGCCAACCCCCAAAAGACCCAAACGTTGTAACGCCGCATCAATTGCCGCAATTTCCCGCTCTAAATGGGGAATAAGTGGCTTTAACCAAGCGCCCACGATCCTTGCTGCATATTGCAATCTACCTTCAGTTTCGCGATCGTCATCGATATCCGCAGCGATCGCCCGTTTTGCCGCATTTACTTCTAGATAGTCAGCAATATCTAAAGCCGCAATCCCATCCTTAAACCGCAGCCAAGAGTTCGCAAAAGTGTAGGGACAGGACAGTAATCTTTTGTTGAGTACATCAACAGCAAAATTTCCCGCTAATTGCTCGTTCCTTTGCGATGCAGCAATTAGTCTTTTCACCGCAACCCGAAAATCATTAAAGGCAGTTGCTAATTGTTTTTCGCGAGGACTAAAAAATAAAGAAATTGGATGTAATTTGCGATCGCAAAAACGTGGTGTTCTTCCTGCCTGTTTATCATCCTCATTAATTTCTCGCTTGAGTCTGCGGATCAATACCTCAGACGCACGCTGTTGCATGGCGGGCGTAAAATCACTCGTCTGAGTAAACCTAACTGGATCAAGTTGTTCGAGTAGTCCCGAAAAACAGCGCGTGTGCCCATTATGAGGCGTAGCACTCAAAAATAACTTATGCTCAAAACAAGGCGATAGCGATCGCAACATCTCAGATAGATCGCTATCCTGTCCAAAGTTCGATGGCATCAAGTTATGCGCCTCATCCACAATTAATAAATCCCAAGGCAATTTTGCCGATCCATTGGGCTGAGCGCAAGCAGCTCGAAACTGTTCTAATACGTCAGGTTGACGTAAATAGTGATAGGAAGTCACGATGCGTGAATAAGTTCGCCAAGGATTTACATCTAAACCCATCCGCTTTTGCAAAGCATTGGTTTCGGCGCGATCAACAATATCGAAAGATAAAGAAAACTTAGATTTCATTTCTTGTTGCCATTGTCTACGCAACGCTGCGGGAGCAATGATCAGCACCTTACGAATTCTGCGCCGCAATAGTAATTCCGTTAAAATCAGTCCCGCTTCAATCGTTTTGCCCAAGCCCACATCATCAGCAAGCAAAAGCGATACCCTCGGCATCTGTAGCGCTTTCAATAAAGGCACAAGTTGAAAATCCTCTACCTGAACTGCTCCAAAAAAAGGTGAAGCGATCGTCTGACTTGCCACTGAACCGTCAGGTAGTAAAAAAGGGGAGAGCGCCGTCCATCGCACCGCCCTTTGTAACGCATCAAATTCATGAGCGATCATCGGTGGTTCAGCATCAACTTTCGGTAAAGCTGTCGGTTCAAGTAAACTGCGATCAATCTCGCGTTCCCAGATCAAACTATCTTCCTGATGTCCGCCAGCATCGGTATATTCCAACGAGACTAAATGCAACCGCCCCTCAGTAGCACCATCATAGGGTTCAACGGAGGTAATCAATGCACGACGATTACGCACTGTTGCCAACATTCCGACTCTGGGATTTTCGCTCACGTAGCACTCTAAGTTTGATTAAAACTGAATGATGTTAGTTTAACTCTCAAAATACTTGATTTGCTGCCATTTTATAACTATTAAGAAATTTTTCGACTATCACCTCTATTTTTTTATCCTCTGTGTCTCCTTTGGAGACTTAATAATATTAAACAACTCGCTCAATAGACGTTTTGGGGAAGTCGAACATGATAATTGCCCCAAAACTTTTAATGCCAAAGGGTTTCAGATCTTCAAGACCTCCGAGACTAAAACCCTTGCCTAGCAAGCATTTTAGAGGCTTTATTCAAAGCAACTCCCCATAACGCCTATTGAGCCTTAAAAATTATGTTTGTCACTTGCTAATAAAAATGATTCAATGGACATAGTATTTTTTTATTAAAATGAAAATAACAGGGCGGGAAAATGGATTTTAGTAGTCATGAACATACTCAATATGTATGGAATCAAATTGAAGAGCTTTGGAGTGATAGTAAAAAGACTGTAGGAGAAAGATTTCTTGGTAATAATAGGTTTGCCTTTGGATCGGTAGAAGCTTTGCTTGATGCTTTGTCTGACGATTTATCAAAGATTGGCACAATTTCTATCGATAAGCTAAATGCAAGATGGGGCGATCGCAAAAATCGTTACTGGGTAAAAATTATCACCTTTGTACTGTCAGAATATGCCTACTACTACAATGCGGAGGGTGGCTTCTGGTCAAGTCTTTCTCAACGTCTTAAGATTGCTGATATACAGGGAACGAAACAAACCTTTTGGAGAATCCTCAAAGAGGGATTTAATTTGCTTGGCATTGCTAAAGCCAAAGGAGGAACGAAATATCTTTCCACTCTTTATCTACAAAGCGGCATTCCTAAACATAATCTTAGGCATTTTGCGGAGCTAGTTGATGACATCTCTAGTAATTTGGGATGGTGGAATGTCGCTCATAGATATGATGCTGACGATCTTGCTCAAACTTTGCACGATCGCGCTTTAGAGACCCATTCACAACGTCCTATTCTTCAGCGTTTTTTGAAAAGTAGTTGTTCAGGTATTGAATCTGATGTGGAGCCTTTATCTGGAAATATTTTCAAATATATTGCTACGGTTGCTTTAGAGCTAGAGCGTCGGGGTTTAAATCCTGAGAGTTTAAAGGATGAGCAAAAAAGAGGACAGTATTTACAGGGGTTCAGTTTGCCATACAATTTCTTTTTGAGAGATTGGGGCGATCTAGTTTCAGTTTTATCTCCTAAAAGAGGTTCTCAAGCTAGAGCTAATAAGGTTATTCGTCAAAGGAAACGCGAACTAAGATTACGCCTAGATACTTTAGAATTAAATCTTCAACTTGTTCTGCCCGAACAGTTGCTTTGGCGAAAAGAATGGAGGAGTTTAAGTGGTACTTATTGCCACATCCCTCAATCTAAACCAAAGTGGGACAAGACAATTCCTTATCCAGATAGTTTGGAAATCCCTGAACTTTGCGTTAATTTGTCGAAATTATGCGATCGCTGGACATGGCAACTCAAAGCTGCTGGGCAACAAGATCTATTAGAGTGGGCTTGTGAGGGGGTTAGCTCTGATTTACCGTTATTGATTTTTGATGCAGAGACAGGCGATCGCATTGTCGTAAGTTCTGAGAATCCCAATATCATTGGCTTCAGTGAAATTGTTTGCTATTTTCCTGAATCGGCGACCTTACAAATAAGCGAAGGAATAGAGGTGATAGATGCCTTTTTCCCTTGTCTAATTAGTGATTGGCAAGCAAAACAAATTAGACTGAATCAAAAATCCGACTCTTTTTCTGTGGTAAGCGATCTCTTAACTATCGCTTTATAATGGCAAGTAGCAAATAACAATCAGCCAATTTTGAGAGGATTACAACTTAAAGGTAAACAACCAAACTATCTAGAAGCACCACAAATTTACTATCCGCTAGAAAATTCTGTCGAATCTCTGCGTATTCAGATTGAAGATATGGATAGACAGAAGACGGTTACTCCGCCTGACATGGAAATTGCAGTGCGTGTTACAGATGAGACTTGGCAAAGGATTTCTTTAAGTGACTGGATTATATCTACTGGAAACTACGAAGTAAAACTATGGCGAGTGGGCTGGAGTTGGTCAACTACTTTTGCGATCGCCTCAAATTATCAAGTCTCAACAAAACTAGATTTCTCGAAGATCCAGATCCAAAACTCAAACCACCAAGATATTTCTTTGTTATTGCCAATCGTAGCTCCTAACAGACCTCAATTTTGGCAAGAAGAATTAAAAATTCAAGGGCTATGGATGTTTGAACCTGTAATTTTTCTGTTGTCTGGTGGTGATGAGAATCATGTTTTCAGCTATTCTGTGCAAGCGAATCAGTCAGGTGTGTTAAATCTATCACTGATGTCATTGCGTGAGGCTTTACCTGATTGCGATCGCTATTCCTTAGATTGGATACGTTCTGGAACTTCTTAAAGATTGATAGAAGTATTGATCGCATAAGTGTGAAATCATTAAAAGAATATAAGTATTAAACAAGGAGTCACAACGATGAAGAAGTATATGCACAGTATTATCAGAGGTCAAAGAAGGTTGGTAATTGCTGAAATAGAAAAACGTCTTGGTCTTGCCAAAATTGGGGATCAAGCGAGAGTTGAGGCTGAAGCAGATAAGAGTTTAAAAAATGAGTTTTATATAGAGTTGGATTCAGACATCTTGGCTACTGATGTTCAGCAGATTTTAAAATTAATCTGTGCAGAGAGAGGTTGGTCTATACAGGGCGGACTGTTTGACGGAAAAACCTCTCGCTCTCCAAAAGATAAAAAGCATAATAATATTTCTCCTATAATTGTGATTCCAAGTCGAGATTATCAAATTTTAGAGAAAGTAATTATTTTACTTAGCAATCATCGATCGCCGATTGATCCTGCAAGACCTCTTTCTCTAGCTAAAAGACAAATTCTATCAATTCTGGTATCTAGTCTTAGTCCTGAATATCCACAAAACAAGTTACCTCAAGAACTCGAAACTACGCTACGAGAGCTAGAGGCTAAAGGAGAAATCTATGCTGGCATGGGAAATCGTTTTTGCATTGCCCAGCCAACTGTGTTGTACGAAGAGAAATTATTTTGTGGCGATCGCGCTTATTTACCCCTTGCCCATCAGTTATTAGGAAATGCTGCGACAGATAGTACATCACTAAATTTCGGTGATGTTACCTTTGATGTGCTTAAAGACACGTTAGCGAGTAGAGGCATATCTTTAATTAAAATTGAGCAAAGCCTTCAACATTTGCCAGAGCCTTGCTGTCCCTCAACATATATGTTGCGCGGTTATGAAATAGAAGACCCATTTCTCAATCCTGACTATGATGGGATTCTACACTATGCACCAAGGATTGCCGAACAAAGCGATCGCTGGCGAGAACCAAGTCGAGCTAATTTACGCAATCCAGATTTGCTTAAACTACCAACTGGTGAATATCTTTGGCATGAGCAAGGTGTTTTTTATCAGATAGACAAAGATACTGCGGTTCTAGCGATGTTTCAATTAGATCGCGAAGTTGGACAGCCGATTAATGTGGTTTGGGATTGCGATCGCGGAATATTAGATCTTCAGAATCTGACATTACCTAGTTCCTATGCTCAGCAGTTATGGAGGATTTCTAGTCCCGAACAACAAGGAAACAGAGTACGATATTTTCAACCCAATTATAGAAAGCAGGTTGTTCAGATATTTCAGCGTTTAGGGTGCAGATTATTATGATTTATTTTTTGCGTAGGGCCTTTGAGAACTAATTTTTGATTCTATAAAAACTGGAAAACCCATTAGAAATTCAGGTAAATTATGCCTACTACCATTGCTGTCACAGAGGCGATTAGATCATTTGCAGAAGTAGAATCGAGATTTGGATTATTGCGATCGCACGATCCAGATTTCTTTTCAGAATGGCAAAACAACTTTGAAGAATTAACCCAGATTGAAACGGTAACTCTTGATCGTATCAAACAGTCATACTTACGCCATGTTTCCGAAGGTTTTTTATCTGAGGGTGTGGTGAATTTGTTGGTGGTTTCACCTTTGCTATTTTTGGCGGGATTCCTTGACGCACCTTTTAGTCTTCGCAGTGAAGAATCTATCGAAATTGTCGATCAAGATAATGACATTACTTACAAAGGGCGGATTGATGCTTTAGTTTTTAAAGAAGATATTTGGGTTGTATTAGTTGAAGCAAAACGTTCAAGTTTTTCTTTTTTGGTGGCAGCACCGCAAGCTCTTTCCTATATGATGGCAAGCCCAAATGGAGATTTACCAACCTATGCGCTGATAACCAATGGCGATCACTTTATGTTTATCAAGAAGCAAGGAGAGCAATACGAGCTTTCTGATGATTTTTCTTTGTTTAGGCGATCGCAAAATGAACTTTACCCCGTCTTCCAAATTCTTAAATCTCTCGTAAATATTTAATTTTAATATTTAATTCATATTTCTTTAAATAAATCATCGCATCCATTATGAGAGC
Organism: Pseudanabaena sp. CAN_BIN31; assembly: GCA_026785865.1. Taxonomy (GTDB): domain Bacteria; phylum Cyanobacteriota; class Cyanobacteriia; order Pseudanabaenales; family Pseudanabaenaceae; genus Pseudanabaena. The sequence continues at coordinate 843 of JAJAZG010000241.1, read as the reverse complement.
CAATCCAAAACCAAATAATCGTTTGACTGTCTTTTTTAATGCCCACTACACGCTAGCTCATACCCAACCCGATCGCATTTCTAACCATAACCAAATCAAACCGCGATCGCAAATCCCCAAAACACAACCCCCGATCGCATTTCCAACCCTAACCAAATCAAATCCCGATCGCCCCTCACCAAACCTAAAAATTATTTGATAGAATCAGGAGTTACTGTCAAAGAAGAAATACCTGTTATGAAAAGGGATATGAATCTAATTCGTGAACTTCTTTTACGAGTGGAAGACTCCAAAATGGAGTTATGGGTAAGTAATTTACAAATAGATGAATATACAGATGAGGAGATTGCTTACAATGCTTATTTGATGATTGATGGGGGCTTGGCTGAAGGTAGACAGACTACAGAACATGATGGCGAGGGAGGAAAGCGTCCTGTAGCTCAAACCTTGACTAATTTAACTTGGGAAGGGCATGAATTTTTTGACTCAATTAAAAATGAGTCTGTCTGGAAGAAAATACTTGGTCATGTGCAAGATAAGGGTGGGAGTGCGCCATTTAACGCGATAGCTCAACTTGCTGTACTTTTTGCTAAACAAAATTTAGGCTTAGCGTGATTTGCCAGAAGTTAGGCGGCTATAATTCAGTGTCTATAATTGTTGATAGTGGTTTATCTAATGTGAAGGGTTTATTAAGTGGGGAAAACTAACTGGCGATCGTTTGAAGAGGCTCGTGATTTTGTACATTCACTTCAGTTGAAAAATCAAAAGGACTGGAGAAATTGGGTAATAAGAGACTACCAAGAAATAATAGATCCCATAGCTTAGGTTGATTTGCCGCAAATC
>JAJAZG010000240.1 GCA_026785865.1 Pseudanabaena sp. CAN_BIN31 | reverse complement strand
TGGCTATATTTTCTTAATAATGCTCGAAAGCTACAAGAGATCCCCCCTAACATGGATGATATTGCTGAAATTAAAAAGGCTTTTTATATTGCTAATCAAGCAAACCTCACTCTCGATGAGCTTGAAGATCAAGAAAAAAGTGAGATTTTTATTCAAGATCAACGTGGTGCGATTACTAAAGCGGTAAAAGAAAGTTTAGATCAAGGAAGGCAAGAAGGATCTCAGCAAAAAGCTTATGAGATTGCTGGAAGGATGTTAGGTGCTTTTGATGAAGAGACGATCGCCAGAATGACTGGGCTGACCCTAAATGATTTGCGATCGCTACGAGATTAACGTAAAAATCTGGGCGCGAGAACTATATTAAAATCCAAAAAAAAGCTACTGTCACCTGACTTCAGATAAACTAATAAGCGAAAGTTGCAAAAATTGTTATGACGACTGTTTCTGAGAATACAAAAGACATCCATAGCGGCCTCCAAAATGGCTCGCAAGCCGCCAAAGCCGAACCCATCATCGATGGTAGCGAAAATCTTGGTTTCATCGTCAGACGCAAAACCCGACCCGTCCAAGTGGGCAACATCACCGTTGGCGGCAGCGCACCCGTCGCGGTGCAGTCGATGATTAATGAAGATACCCTCGACATAGATGGCTCTGTTGCAGGAATTCGCCGCTTGCATGAAATTGGCTGCGAAATTATGCGTGTTACTGTGCCTAGCATGGCTCATGCCGCCGCACTCTCAGAAATCCGCCAAAAGCTTAAACGTACTTACCTTGATGTGCCTCTAGTTGCCGATGTCCACCACAACGGCATGAAAATTGCCCTGGAAGTTGCCAAGCATATTCACAAAGTTCGGATCAATCCAGGTTTATATGTATTCGAGAAGCCTAAAGCAAATCGCACTGAATACACCCAATCAGAGTTTGACGAAATCTCTGAAAAAGTCCGCGATACTCTTAAGCCTCTAGTTTTGTCCCTCAAGGAACAGGACAAAGCGATACGAATTGGCGTAAATCACGGCTCTCTCGCTGAACGGATGCTTTTTACCTACGGTGATACGCCTCAGGGCATGGTCGAATCGGCGCTTGAGTTTATTCGCATTTGTGAAGATCTTGACTTTAAAAATATCATTATTTCCATGAAGGCTTCCCGCGTCCCTGTGATGATCGCCGCCTATCAACTGATGGCAAAACGCATGGATCAACTTGGCATGGATTATCCACTGCATCTAGGCGTGACCGAAGCAGGTGACGGCGAATATGGACGTATCAAGTCCACCGCAGGCATTGCCACATTACTAGCTCAAGGTATCGGCGACACGATCCGCGTCTCTCTCACTGAAGCTCCCGAAAAAGAAATCCCTGTCTGCTACAGCATTTTGCAGTCTCTCGGACTCCGCAAAACTATGGTGGAGTATGTCGCCTGTCCTTCTTGTGGACGCACATTGTTTAATCTCGAAGACGTTCTGCACAAAGTTCGTGAAGCAACTAATCACTTAGTCGGTTTGGACATTGCCGTAATGGGTTGCATCGTCAATGGACCTGGCGAAATGGCTGATGCTGACTATGGCTACGTCGGTAAAACTCCTGGGATCATCTCGCTCTATCGAGGCAAAGAAGAAATTAAGCGTGTACCTGAAGAAGAGGGCGTGGAACAGTTAATCGCGCTCATCAAATCTGACGATCGCTGGGTTGATCCTTAACCAAAACCTAATGGCATATGTAATTTAATATAAACTTGCAATATTTTCAGTTATATTTAGGTTAGGTTGCTAAGATTTGACTTGAAATTTCTACATTGGTATGGGCAGTGAGAAAATCGTAATAGTAAAAAAACATCTCTAGTTGTTAGATAACTTTTTAGCAAATTGGGAATAGGATATGACACAACTGAGCGTTATGGAATTGGCAAAGCAAGGCGATCCCCATGCGATCGCCACTTTGATCAATCGATCCCTAGTATCTAAGGGCATTCATGCCAAAGCCGAACTTGAAGCAGATTATCTGAAAATCTCTTTACAAGCGGCACAAGTACCCAACCAAAAAGCGGTTGTGGCAATTATTCATCGAGGGATGATCGTTTTACAGATCGAGAAAATCAAGCATGTCAAAATTTTGACCTATCGCTCTGACAATAATTATTTGGCTTGGCAACATGATCTCGATCTTGGCAGTGATCTTAAACAATCGGAATCAACTAAAAAAATCGCCAAGTCTGCCGATGTCGTGCAAGATCAGAATACTAATCTTGTTAGCAATTCTACGGGGGTAATCTTAGTGCAGAAGATGTCTCAAATTCAGCAAAACCTGCAAGAATATCAAGATATTATTGTGCGCTTCACAGACGAACAGGTGGGAACTGTTCGATGCTTAACTACACTCACAGAACTAATTCAGGTGATTAGTCAGCCAAGTTTTCTGTTCGCGGCAGTTGCTTCTAATCCTAATTTGCGAAGTTTGCTCGATACGATCGCTGAATCTAGTAAGACAGATGAGCATGGCGATCAAGTGATTACGAACCTATCGATATTACAACCTGGTCAACAGTGGCAAAAAGCCAAAATCCGTCTAGTTACCAAAATATTTTTAGAGCCTGCCGAGCCGACTCAAGAGCAAAATAGTGCAGAAGTTCCGCATCAGGGGCTTACCTTAGATTTAGCAAAAATTGAGCCACAGCCAGTTATTTACGAGACTCCAGCAACCAATCTAGATACTTCCATCTCAAAAAATTATCAAGGTAAGTCTGACGCTTCTAATTTAGCCCCAGATTTGGGAACAGTTGCAGCAGACTCGTTGTTTGATAGACCTCCAGAGCTGGATTTACCAAGTTCTCAAGCAATTAGTGATGCAATCGAAAGTTCGGATTTAATTACGGCAAATTCATTATTTGATGATTTCTCAGAACCTACTTTATCCGTTTCACCATCAGTTCAATTTGTTGATGACATAACTGCAAGCTCTGATTTTTCTGACTCATTATTTGATGACTTTATGAATGTTGATTCATCAAATAGTTATCGTGAAAGTGAAGACTTATCTGTGCAAATAAATAAACAAGTAGATGAAGAGATAAAGCCTACAGGTGACGATCTATTTGGTAATTTCTCACCTAGCGATCGCGCATCCGATCGCTCCTTGGAATCAAATGTAACTGAAGGTAATATTGATAACATTAAATCAAAAATTCCCAAGCAGGATCTGGATAAATTATTACAGCTAATGGATGAGGAAGAGCAGGCTAAAGCTAAATTAGAAGCTGTTAAAAGCAAAGATATAGCCACAAATGTAGTTCAATCAGATGCTGATCTCGGAGCGACAACCATAGAGAGAATCTTAGGGAATATGGAAACCATCTCCCTGAATGCATCAGAGTTAACATCTTCATCTGATTTTGTCACTTTAGACGAGTTGTCGGACGATCTAAATTCTGTCGGTTTTTAAAAAATCCATTTTTATAGCTATGGCGCACGCGCAGCGTGCGCCATAGCTTTTTTCTTTCAATTAGACCACTTATTTCTCGGTTAACTGTTCACAAATTTCGACTAACTGGAAATTCGCGGGTAATTTTCCATCTGCTTTAATTTGTTTAATATATTCTGAAGGAATACGCCAAGACAACTTGCTATCTAGAGCCTTGATCACATCGCCATGATCGATTACTCCAGCCACAGATCCTACAGGCGATCGCACAATTACATAACGCAATTGTTTTTGTTCAAGCAGATTTATTACTATGGAAATTTGAGCTTTGAGATCGACGGTATCGATCTCTTCAAAAGGTTTAACTAGGGCTTGCAAAGATTGTGATTGCCATTCATGGCTATTGATCTTGCGAATTTCTTCAGGGTCAATTAAACCGCGATCGCGCCCATTTAATGAAGCGATATAAATGGGATTTGCATTTTTATCTTCCATTAGCAAAAACTTATCGGCAAATTCACGCAACGAGAGATCAGCATCAACTAGGCGAAAATCCCTTGTCATTGCTGTCTCAGCGCTAATATCGATTAGAGCTTGTTGCAAATTATTGAGATAAAGATAGCCACCTGCATTCCCAAATAGAAACCAGCCTAAAAAGATTAAAAAGATGCCACTAAAACTGCTAGTTAATATTAATCCCCCAAAAATCATTGTTAAGATTCCAAAAACCTGTCCCGATCGCGCTGCAAGTCGAATACCAGTAAAGCGATCGCCTGTCAGCTTCCAAATAGCTGCTTTGAGAATCTGTCCACCTTCAAAAGGTAGCGCAGGAATTAGGCTAAACATACCGAAGATTAGATTGATTTGGGCAAAATTTAGGGCAACTATTGTCCAAACGGTGCGAATATTGCCGATACTTTTACTTAGTATTTCTACCGTTTGGGGATTATTAGAAAAAATGAAATCTCCAGAGATCAGCCAAACTGCGGTAAATCCGATCGCACTCAAACCTAAGCTTACAAATGGCCCTGAAATGGCAACACTAAATACTGAGAAAGGATCTTTGGCTTCGCGCTCAACTGTGCTAGATCTGCCCATAAACTGAATATTAATTGCATTAATCTCTACGCCTTGCCCCTTAGACATGACTGCATGGGCAATTTTATTTAAAGCGATCGACAAGAAAAAAAGAACTGCGGTGATCGCGCCATAGACGAAAGAAAAAGATGGCGATAACTTGATATAGGCCCCACTCATAAAAACGGCAAGAACGCCGAGGACGAGAAACCACGATGAATCAATATATAGGGGAAGCCCTGAAATGCTGCCGATGCGGATACCGCCTCTCATGATATGTGTGTCCTAAATTTATTAAATTTACTAAATCTATTTGTGTACTGATTGGCGCTAAAAGCTTTTGTGATTACATTTTAACTGTTTGTCACCGCAGCTTCGCTAGAGAGGCGATCGCCAGCATTTGCTATAGTTAGCGTTGTTCAGGATGACAAATCATTGAATTCTCGCTATTACAAGTATCATTAATCGCCGCGATTAATTCATACAAACGCCCAAAGCCATGTTGATTAAAATGCATCGTTAAACGAGGTAAATCAATAATGTGTGGCTCATTCCCCTCTTTCGGCAACGCTTGACTGCGTTCAATCTTGCCTTTAATTAAGAGATCACCAAAATTATTATTTAAGCGATCAAGATGTTCATCTGTAATTTCAACATGGAGCCGAATTACAAATAAATCATCAACCCATCGAGTGGAATGATAAACGCTATAAAACGAGGCTATGTATTGACAAGCCTGATCAATATCGTCAGTGATTTTATAGAGGCTGCGATCCTGATTGCTAATCAAGCCTCTGGCAATCAAATTATTCTGGACAAATACATCCCAGTCATTCCAATAGTCGCCACCACGTTTATCGATTAAGACGATCGGGCGCGGTGTCATCCTTCCTGTTTGACAAAGAGTTAAGCATTCAAAAAATTCATCTTGCGTGCCAAATCCACCAGGAAAAAGCGTGATCGCATCACTCTCTTTCACAAAATATAATTTTCGCGTAAAGAAATAACGAAACTTAACTAAACGCGAAGCCTCAGATACAAATCCATTGCTCGATTGCTCAAAGGGCAAATCGATATTTAACCCAAAGGAATGATCACCCGCGCCCTCATTGCCTGCTGCCATGATGCCGCCCCCAGCACCAGTAATCACCATAAATCCTTGTTTGGTAATTTTCTCCGCAAATTCGTATGCTTGTTGGTATTCGGGTGCATTAACATCAGTACGCGCCGAACCAAAAATGCTCACCTTACGATTAAAGCGATGCGGATAAAACATGGCGATCGCTTGACGCATATCTTGCAACGACCCTGCCAGAATTTTCCAGTCTCGGCGCTCCGCATCGGACTGACTGATTTGGGTGATCGCTTGTAAGGCGCTATAAATTAGCTCCCCATGCTGGTTTGATTCAAGATTGTCAACCAACTTATATAAATCATCAGCAAGAGCTTCGATGTCTGAACGTGAAGGAATTGTCGCCATAGTGAGTTAATTTTACAGCGCTTTGCGCTCTAATCAGATCCAGAGAATTTTTAGAAGCTTTGCTTGGTAAGGATCGCAAATCAAATAACTTATACATTTCAAACCCAAAATATGATGCGGCGGGCGAAGCACGCCGCATCATATTTTGGGTTTTTATTTAATTTACGATCCTAAAGCTTTTAGAAATTCTCTGAATCTGACGCATTTGATAAGATAATGAGTAAGTAATAAAAATTAACAAAGAATTAATACTCAGTTATGGCAAACATTAAGTTTGTGAATGAAGGCAAAGAAGCGATCGCTATGGACGGCGTAAACCTTCGCATGAAAGCTCTCGAAAACAACATTGACATCTATAAATTTGTTGCGAAGCTCACTAACTGTAATGGTTATGGACAATGTGGTACCTGTGTTGTCGAGATTGTTGAGGGGCTGGAGAACCTTTCTCCCAAAACAGAATTTGAACTAAAAAAGCTTAAAAACAAACCCAATAATTACCGTCTATCCTGTCAAACCTTGGTAAATCAAGGAAATGTAAGTGTAAAGACGAAGCCATAGTTTTTAATCGTGATATGTGCGGTAAAACGTACTTGCGATAAACATCCACAACCAAGCGATAAGTGCTAGTTTAAAATACGTATAGTTGTTCATGAATCCTTTAAGCGACAGAGAAACCCCCCATGGCGCGTGATTATTACGAAATCCTCGGAGTCGATCGCAGTACTGACAAAGAGGAGATCAAACGAGCATATCGACGTTTAGCTCGAAAATATCACCCCGATGTCAACAAAGAAACGGGGGCAGATGAACGATTTAAAGAAATTAACCGTGCTTACGAGGTTCTCTCAGAACCAGAAGCTCGTGGGCGATACGATCGCTTTGGTGAAGCTGGCGTGTCAAGTGGCGGCGGTGGCTCGCCTGACATGGGCGATATGGGCGGATTTGCCGATATCTTTGAAAGCTTCTTTAGTGGCTTTTCTAATACAGGTCAGCAGCAACAAGCCCGCCGTCGCAGTGGACCCACTCGCGGCGAAGATCTTCGCTTCGATCTAAAATTAGAATTCCGTGAAGCAGTTTTTGGTGGCGAAAAGCAAATCAAAATCTCGCATTTAGAAACCTGTGGCACTTGTAGCGGCTCTGGCGCAAAACCAGGCACGCGACCTCGTACTTGTGGCACTTGTAGCGGGACTGGTCAAGTAAGACGCGCTACTCGCACCCCTTTTGGCAGCTTTACTCAAGTTTCGGCATGTCCCACTTGCAACGGCACGGGGCAAACCATTGAGGATAAGTGCGAAAGCTGTAACGGCTTAGGACTAAATCAAGTTACCAAAAAGCTAAAAATTACGATTCCCGCAGGTGTCGATAGCGGCACAAGATTACGTGTATCCAATGAAGGTGATGCAGGATTGCGCGGTGGTCCTTCTGGCGATCTTTATGTCTACTTATTCGTTCAAGCAGACAATGAATTTGAGCGCGAAGGCATCAACATTTTGTCGGAACTCAAGATTAGCTATTTGCAAGCAATTTTGGGTGACAAGATCGCAATCAATACTGTCGATGGCAAGAAACCACTCACGATTCCTTCAGGTACGCAGTCAGACACAATCTTGACCCTAGAAGGGCTAGGCGTGCCGAAGCTGGGCAATCCTGTTGCGCGTGGCGATCATTTAATCAGAATCAAGATTGATATTCCCACC
>JAJAZG010000239.1 GCA_026785865.1 Pseudanabaena sp. CAN_BIN31 | reverse complement strand
TAACAAAACTAAAAAGCTGTGGCGGACACCACAGCTTTTTAGTTTTGATTTTAGCTTTTAGAAATTACTTAGATCGCAATAGTTAGTATAAAGTGTGATTTTATATAACTTTCTAATAACTTTTTTCTGTTTGACATTCTGAATTTGTGTGTATACTGTGTAAATTAATCAAGCAAAACATACAAAAGATTGGCGATCGCCTAGCAATAACGAAACTATCGTTATACATTGGGGGGGAGATCTAAATTTTATGTTATGAGCAGAGATTAGCCAAACCAAACAGTTTAAGGGAACAGGAAAACTTCATGCTTGAAAATCAGAATGTCGGCACAAACTTTGGCTTAAGCAGTGGGATCGATGCTTTAACATTTGGATCTCTTCCAGATGTTTTTGGTATAGTTAAGGCGAAACTACAGCAATCTGCTAGCAATTCCGATCTTTTTTCTCAGGTTTTCGGTGACAAGGCAAATACGGCTGAGATTTTGGTAGTGCGATCGCAATGGGCGATCGGTGATTTCAGTCAGTTGCCACAGGTACAAGTTATTTCTGCCGCCGACATGAATGGTGCAGATGGCGCGTATGCCAGTTCTACGCAAAATATTTATCTCTCTAATGCTTTGTTTAAGTCTGGTGCTGCGCCAGTTGATTCGGTATTTGGTGTAGCAGGTGTTTTAGTCGAAGAAACTTTTCACTGGCTAGATGATCGAGTAGGTACTGACACCAAGGGTGACGAGGGTGAACTTGCTAAAGATTTATTGTTTGGTAGAATACCGAACGCGTCTGAGTTAGTCCGTATTAAAGTTGAAGACGATCGTGGGTTAATCTCTGTCAACGGTCACAAACTCGTTGTTGAACAAGCATTGATTAACGGAACCTCTTTAGCTAATGTGCTTTCTGGTACAAGCTCGGCTGATTCAATTTATGGTTTTGGCGGTAATGATTCTCTGTTCGGCAACGATGGTGATGACTCCTTATATGGTGGTGATGGTGATGATGTATTGGATGGAGGCTTTGGTTTTGACTTTCTTGACGGCGGTAACGGTGTAGATACAGTTACATATAGCTTCTTCAATAGAGGCATTGATCTGAGTCTTCAGTCTGGTACTGTTCGATTTTCAGGTACGAGCCTCACTGATACTCTAATGAGTATTGAGAACGTTGTAGGTAGTTCTGGTAATGACACTATTACAGGAAATTCGCTAGCAAACACACTATCTGGTGGAGATGGCAATGACACTATACGAGGGGGAGATGGCAATGATATCCTAGATGGCGGCTTTGGCTATGACTTTCTTGATGGTGGTAATGGTGTAGATACTGTCACTTATGACTTCTATAATGGAGGAATTAACCTCAGTCTTCGTAGTGGAGTTGTTAGCTTTGCTGGAAATACCTCACTTACAGAGACAGTTACAAATATAGAGGATGTGGTTGGCAGTCGTGGGAATGACATCATCTATGGAAGCGCTGCCAATAACTTCTTGAATGGTAATCTTGGCAATGATATCCTAGATGCCTTTGGATTTGGTACTTCTGAGAGAGATACTTTATTTGGTGGTGTAGGAAACGACATATTTGTTCTTGGTGATGTGAATAATACTTACTATTCGCGAAGCGGTAGTGGTGATTTTGCAACGATTTCTGATTTTAGAGTTGGTGAAGACAATATTCAACTTAGGCGTTTATCCAACTCATTTGTCAGTTCTAGTCAAGCTTATGGGTACAAATTAACTACCGTTGGCAACAACATAGAAGTTCGCTTGGATAATAATGAACTCATTGCCATTATCAATGGAATCAAGAGTCTAAGCTTGGGCAGTTCGGCGTTTAAGTTTGTCAGCACTGTTATTCCTGTTGACCGTGCGGGGAATACGACAGCTACAGCTTTGAGTATTAGTCCAACATCATTGCAGGCAAATAGTCAAGGTAGGTACACTGATACCTTTAATGACTTTGTTGGTAACGCCGATCCAATTGACTTCTACCGCTTTAATTTAAGTAATAAAAGTACTCTCAACTTGACACTGAGCAATCTGAGCGCTGATGCTGATTTACAACTCATTTGGGATAGAAATGGCAATAGTGTTATTGACTCCTCCGATGAGACCTTTAGCTCGAGGCTGAGTGGAACGAGTCAAGATTCAATTAGCAGAATTTTGGAGTCAGGTTCATATTTTGTTAAAGTGTTTCAAGGTTTGGCTAGTGTAAATACTAACTATACCCTGAACTTCTTAGCCGATCTTAACTGGGGAACTGTTTCAGGAATCAATGGATTGTTACAGCATCAAGTAGGAATTGAGAGAGTTGATGGTGCAGCTACTGCAATTAGTTCTTCAAGAACAACGTGGCTAGTTATTCATGGTATGGATGGTGATCCTAATGCTTCCGGCAAATCATATGACGAACCTAACACTATCAGGTTACTTGCAAGTTCAATAGATGGATATACTAACGACGACCAAGTTTTTTATCTCAACTGGAGTAGTCCTGCTAGATCGAATGTAATTGCTCCGATAGGGGCTTTTTGGATTACTACTGTAGCTAGTTGGGCAGCTAGTAGGCTTAATGCTTGGGGGATTTCCACTAGTAACATCAACATTATTGGTCATAGTCTTGGGGCTTATGTATCTGCTGAAATTGCAAGTCGAGTTTCAGGTGGTGTAAATAGATTAGTTGCTTTAGATCCAGCAGCTAGCCATGTGCTTGTAACCTATGACACATCTTCGGCTAACTTCAGTGCGAATTCTTTGAGATCTTGGGGATTCTATGGCAGTGGTTTAGGTGATTCGCGACGTACTACTACTGCGGATGAAGCCTTCACGATGGGATTTGGTAGTGGTATTGATTTAAAAGCAAATCATAGTCGAGTTGTCAATATGTTTGCTTCTATGGTTGAGCAGAGTTACACCAATCCCAACAACCAAATTAGCCGACTTTTTGGTCTGAATCGTCTTTTTGCTGACAGTCGAGGGCCTTGGCGACTGAACGAATTTAATGACATTGGATGGAGAAGTGTGGGTATTGGCAATTATGAAGGGCGTTTGGAAGGTCGCTCGGAGAATCGAAATGGTGTTTTAAGATGGGTTCCAAAGGAGTTTAGATATAAGCAAGACAGCGATCCTTGGTGGGCATTAAGTTTAACCCAGATTAATGTCTAGCTAATAGTTATATTTAGGGCTTGCTGAATAAGTACGAAAGCTATGCTAATCGATAGTTGTGAGTTTTTTTGCCCAGACAAGTACAAGGTTAAAGCGTCTAGAGGCTCAAAATCCTTGCACTTCGGTGGAAAATCGATGGGTAAATTTGGGGAACACGCTACAAAATACTATTTTTCAAGCTGTATTGCCTCTAAATTCTCTCTGTAGACTTTTTCAGCAAGCCCTATTTACTATGGTGATCTTTCTTGAGAAGGGAGATCACTTTTTTGTTGGGATGATAAAGGAGCTATAGCTATTCTTTTTGTGGAGTAGTGATCGCTTTTTGATTGAGGTGGTGTTGGGGGAGATCGTTGTTTTTTTGTGGAAGGGCGATCACCTTATTTATTTTGCTAGACTAAATGCATAACTTATATTTTTATTAACTATGTACCCATCTAGCCCACACCAACAACTGTTACAAGCGATCGCCAACGTCCAAGAGCAACAAATACCTATTATCTTGCAATTTATCTCCTCCTTAGACTCGCCCATTAGCAACACTGCCCCAAAAACTCAGACCGTCTTGGAAAAAATGGGAGGCTATCCAAAATTCCTATTAGAAGGAGCGGGAAATTTATCCGATAGAGATGTACGAAAAAAAGCGATCGCTGACAAAATCAAAGCAAAACATCAAGCCAGACATCATGAATAACTATCCCCAAGCTTTAATTGATACTGGAATTATTGTTGCTTTTTATGATCGAAAAGATGACTATCACCAACAGGCTCTTAAATTTTTTAGTACTTGTACCAGTCAACTCATTACAACAATAGCTTGTGTTACAGAAGTGTTATGGCTACTTGCTCCAAACATACAAGTACAAAACGAATTTCTATCTGCTCTAGCTAAAGGAGCGTTTGTATGCGAACACTTACTTCTATCAGACTACCAACGAATTCAAGAACTTAATACCACATATCAAAATCTACCCGCAGACTTCACCGACTTGTCATTAATTGCCATTTCTGAAAGATTGAATATTTCCGCGATTGCTACTCTAGACAAAGATTTCAATATTTATCGACGCTATCGTAAACAATTATTTGATCGCATATTTCTATTCTGACTGGGATAGAGTGAGTGGTGATTGTAGGTCTTTTGTGGAGTTGGCGATCGCTTTTTGATTGGGATGCTGTTGAGGCGATCGTTGGTTGATTACAGGTAGAGATTGCCATTTGATAAGATATGATATTCTCTATATAGTAATCTTAGGAATGTGTTGGGAATAATTCTTATGCTGACCATTGATACAAACGCAACATTATACGATCAAGATTTTTACTTGTGGATACAAGCCACGCTTGAGATTCTTAAAGAAGGAAATTTACAGCAATTAGATGTTCAAAACTTGATTGAAGAAATTGATAGCATGGGACGGAATGAAAAGAAAGAACTAAAAAATCGCCTAGTTGTCCTGCTAGAACATTTATTAAAACTGCAATACTGGACAGAGGAAAAAGAGCAGAACGACAGAGGTTGGCGTATTACAGTTGTCGAACAAAGGCGGCAAATCATCTATGCTTTAGCAGATAGCCCCAGCTTAAAATCTGTTTTAAATGATGTATTTGTAGACTGTTATAGAGATGCTAGAAACGATACTATCAAAAAATATCAGCTTCACTCCAAACGTTTCCCCCAAGACCCACCATTTCAATTATTTCAAGTTCTGAATACTGATTTTATACCTTAATTCTATAGCGATCGTATTTTTATTGAGAAATTGAGAATACGATCGTTATTCCTTTTTGAAAGGGCGATCGCTTTTTGATTGGAGTGATGTTTGGGGCGATCGCGCTAGATATGATGATAGGAGATCGCATACTTTTGCAACTGTAGTAAGATGATAAAATACGATTAATTAAAACCGAATGAACTATCGCGATCTCATCACGATTGAATCAGGTAAACGTAGTGGTAAACCTTGCATCAGATCAATGCGAATCACTGTTTATGATGTCTTGTCCTATCTTGCCTCTGGCATGACCTATCAAGAGGTTCTTGAAGACTTTCCTTATCTCACCCAAGAAGATATATTCGCTTGCCTTAGTTATGCTGCTGATCGCGAACAGCGAACCCTATTGGTGCAAGCATGAAACTTCTTTTCGATTATAACCTTTCACCAAGACTGGTTTATCGCTTGGCTAATTCATTCCCCAACTCCAATCATGTCTACCATTTGGGGTTAGATCAAGTAGAAGATCGACAAATCTGGGAGTATGCAAAGGTAAATGATTTTACAATTGTTACCAGAGATAGTGATTACAATGAATTGCTAATTTTGCTTGGCTTTCCACCAAAAGTAGTTTGGATTCGGCGCGGTAATTGTTCAACTAATGAAATTGAGAACATTTTAAGAGCGCACTATACTGATATTCAAAATTTGACGAATACAGAATTTCTCGGCTTATTGACGCTCTACTAGCATCAAAATCCAACAAACAAGTTGAATATCTCGATGAGAGCGATTATTTAGAAAACGATCGCTTTTTGATTGGGATAGTGTTAGGTGCGATCGTTGTTTCTTTTGGAAGGGCGATCGCAAACCAATCTTTAACCTGTCTGATTACCGCGAATTAAAGAACGAACCTCTTCAAGTAAAACATTAAATCTTTGATCGCTTTCCGCTTGACGTTGCTTCAATAAATCCATTTCCTCATCAAAACGATCCATTCTGCTTTGACTTTGTGCAGCCACCTGTAATAAAGCTTGAGCAGTTATTCTCAAACCATCTACACTATCCTTAACTTCAGTAATACCTTCTCGTAATTCAGTTACGCTTTCTCGCAACTCAGTTGTACTTTCTCGCAACTCAGTCACAGTTGAAGCCAATTCATCAAGCATTTCATCATTCCAACGTTGCACAGTCATAGTATCTTCTTATTTATGAACTCGATACTGTACATTCTATAATATATTGACTTTTTTTAGGTAATAGTCATTTTTTGGACGATCGCTGTTTTTTGTGGAGTTGTGATCGCTTGTGGTTTGTGGAGAGGCGATCGCTATCTTGCCCAAGATCTAATTTTAAAGCTATGATGCATTTACATTACTTGAAGAAGCTTACCGTGATGAAAGAATCATTTACAGCGATCGTAAAACACTCTGGCAATTGGTGGATTGGTTGGATTGAAGAAGTTTCGGGCGTAAATTGTCAAGAACATACAAAAGCTGAACTTTTAGAGAGTCTTCGTATAACCTTAAAGGAAATGCTTGAATTTAATCGCTACGAAGCTTTAGAGGCGGCTGGGGACACTTATGAAGAAGAATTAATAGCTTTATGAAACGGACCGATTTAATTCGCTATCTTCGTAGTAATGGCTGTGAGCTAATACGAGAAGGTGGCAGACATTCATGGTGGGGAAATCCGAGCCAAAACCGCAGATCGTCTATACCACGACATACTGAGATTGATGAAAACCTCGCAAAGAAAATCTGTAAAGACTTAAGTGTTCCACCACCAAGATAACTTCATTAACATGGAATTTTTAGTTGTTCCGTGTGGCGATCG
>JAJAZG010000238.1 GCA_026785865.1 Pseudanabaena sp. CAN_BIN31 | reverse complement strand
TCCGCAACGACGGAAGTAATAGAAAGGATACTTCAAGAACATATTATTGGCGGCAAAATCGTCTTAGATTATGTTTTTGTTGCACCTGAAGGGGGTGCATCTCAGTTTTGCAATGAGTATAAATACTTAGGATAAAAAAGGAATAAAAAGATGGATAATTTTTAAGAAGTAGAAGCTAGAGGTAAAGTCATGACCGAATCGAAAAAGAATGAAATTCGTGACCATGTGCAAGCTATAGCAGCCATATTATACAAGGACAGCGAGAGTCGAGAGCCAGAAAAATTAACTAGCCTAGAAGGCGTTGAAATAGCAGTGCGGGAGCAAATGCAGCTTTGTGTTAGTAAAGATATCGGAATTTTTTTATCGAGGCAAGCACGATAACCGAGAAGCAGGCAAAGAAACTCGGAATCAGGGCTTATAGCCAAATGAGTCCAGAGTTAGAAAAATGTTGTTTGCTATTGAGTGCAAACAGTTCATACGCAAGGGCGGAGGAAGACATTGAAGTATTGACATGACCTCTACTAACTTATCATCGAATTCTAGTGCTAGAGCTATTTTCAAACTTTCTGATTCTAATCTTGGCAGCCAGTCTTGATCGCTTGATTGGCGATCCAGTCAATTGGCTTCATCCCGTGCAGGTAATGGGCTGGAGTATCTCGCGGTTTATAAATTTGGTACTAATCAAAGATCCTGTTATTAGCACTCGTTTGCCCCGATTTTCACCACTAATCATGAAAATATTAGGCGTAATTTTGGGGGTCAGCATGATTTTAGGTAGTGGAATCATCGGTTGGGCGATCGCGATCGCCGCATCAAAAGTTCATCCTCTACTGGCGATCGCCGTTTCTAGCATTTTACTCGCCGCCTGTTTTGCGGGTCGCAGTCTCCGTGATGCTGCCGAGTCAGTATTGGCAGTCTTACAAACAGGAAATATCGAAAACGCCAGAAAAGAACTAAGTCGTTATGTGGGGCGCGACACAGAGGATCTGACCGAAGTTGAAATTTTACGCGCTATTTTGGAAACTGTCACTGAGAATGCGATCGATGCGGTTACTTCCCCATTGTTTTATGCCTTGATTGGTTCGGCATTATTTGATTATGGTGGTGTTGCCTTGGCGATCGCCTACAAAGCTGCTAGCACTCTCGACTCGATGGTGGGATATCGCGAATCACCATATACCGATCTGGGTTGGTTTAGCGCTAAAACGGATGATGTACTTACTTGGTTGCCCTGTCGCCTCACCGTAGTTACTTTAGCTTTACTGTCAGGCAAGCCATTTTATGTTTGGCAAATCTGTCAGCGCGATGCAAACCAAGATCCTAGCCCCAATTCGGGATGGAGTGAATGTGTATACGCAGCAGTCTTACAAGTGCAGCTAGGCGGCGAAAATCGCTATCGTGGCATTGTCAAATATAAGCCTCTACTGGGAGATGATATCGAGGCGATCGCTGCACCTAAAATTTCAGAGGCGCTCGCCCTAACAAGAATTTGTTTTTTGCTTTGGCTCAGCCTTGCTGGATGTATTGCGATCGCGCTTAAAGCAGCTATAGCGGTTTTCAGTTGAGTGTGGGACAAAAGTGTAGGGGCAATTCATGAATTGCCCCTACATTTTCTGTTTTTTCTGTACGGTGGTCGTTTGAAAACCTCTATACTTACCAATTTTGCGAAAAATCCAGCACCCAAAAAGCTGCGCTTGCGCCACAGCTTTTTGGTTTTTTGTCTAGCTACTCAGGCGATCGCCATAGGTAATCAGAAAAGTCGCTACAGTGACAATCACAATGAGCGGATAGAGAATCCACGAAGCGATATTCAAATAATAAAAGGCTTTTTTATGTCCATCTTTTTCCAATTTTGCGCCGATCGCCGTTGTCAGCACTGGGATCAAACACAAGCAGAAGTAAACATAAAATATATATTCCATTGCCACGGTATAGCCCACTTCAGGTAATTGATTATTAAAAGATAACAACAACACAACTCCTGCAAGTAGTGATGACGTAGGAGCCATAGTGCGCGGCACAAACATATTGTAGGGAAAGAACAAACAGCAATAGGTCAAGAGAGTTAGCAACATCAAAGGTAAGCCGTTTTTCGAGAGAAAGACTAAGGCTTTGCGTTGGAAGGTCATGCGAATGCTCAACCCCGGATATTCAATCTGAACATTGGATTGCACTAACTCAGGATCGCCTTGAGTGGAGGTACTGCGCGATGAATCTTGGAAATAGGTAATATCTTTGAAAGTCCAAAGCTGTAGCCCCGCAAATGGTTTGCGCTCAGTTTCTTTGGCTCTAGGTAGTTTCAACCCCACCGTATCGATCGCATAAATCAAACGCTCTGTTGATAGATTGGGATTGTCAAACCGCAAATTTAATTTCTGAGAATCGAAAGGATAATCGCGAAAATCAAAGGCATTCCGAAATTCACCACGCACGCGATAGAGGCGATAGTTTAAGCCATTGACGACTTGTGATTTGATTGGTGCTTTCCCATCAAATATAGGCGCAGTTGGATTCACGCTGTTAGTAACTGCATCGGGAAATTGAATTTCTGTAGGCTCATCAGTTCCGTTATAGCGAAACCAGACATAAAAATCAGCAGTAAAGGTGGACTTGTCAATGCGGTTCAGCTTATTGATATCCATCCCTGTATAAACTACGCGCTGCCGCCAAAAATATTGATCACCCGATTGCACAATGCTTCCTGATTGAATCTCCTTTGGTAAATTTAGACGTTCAGGATTAGCGATCGGCATAAATTGTTGAGATGCTGAAATCAGTTTTTGATTTTGAAATTGAGCAAGGCGTACAGGCTGATCGCTATTGCGATCTTTGTTGAAATACAGCAGCCCTGTTAAGCCTCTGATGCCCACCTTGCGATTGTTGAGCTTTGCTAAAGCGTCGCGTACCTGTTCGCGATCGCTCTCTAAGCTTGCCGTTGTCAATTTGGGATTAGCTTTACGAATTGCATCGACTGCGGCGATCGCCGCCTCATAAAACTTTGCTCCCAAATAAGAAGGAGTTTTGTTATAGGCTTTTTGATAAGCAGCCAGAAAGTCTTGAGCATCGGCTCCTGCACTA
>JAJAZG010000237.1 GCA_026785865.1 Pseudanabaena sp. CAN_BIN31 | reverse complement strand
GTAAAGGAGAAAAATAGATATACTCGAAAGTAAGGAAAAGATTGAGGAGCCTGTAAATTTGCCATTCATAAATTCTGCTGATTTTGCTAGTGATTTAATTAAGCAGATTATTTCTGAGTGTGAAAATCGATTAGAACTTGAGGAAAGGAAGCAACGGGAAAATAGCGATCGCTTACGTTCTTCAATTTCTCTCAAAAAACAAGAATTTGAAAAATCTTTAGTAAAAGGATAATTTAATATGCTGTTACAACGCATCACAATTGACTGGAATATCTGTCACGGCAAACCCTGCATCCGAGGTTTACGCTATCCCGTTGAGATGATATTTTTGCAGCCCTAGCCTATGCCACAAAACTCGCCAGCTTTGACACCCTATTCCCTAAATATCCTGAACTAGAGAATCATCTCATGTAGAGAATACGAAAAATTAAGAGGGTAGCGATCGCACTGGAATTTGGTTAGCACTGAGATAATCTTTAATCTCAGCGATCGTTAATTCTCCATAATGCAACAACGAAGCCAGCAAAGCCGCCTCTGCTCTGCCTTCAGTTACTGCTTGCAGAATATGTTCGCAATTACCCGCACCACCCGATGCAATCACAGGAACTTCCACTAGATCGGCAACTTGACGAGTAAGCTCAAGGTCATAACCAGCCTTCGTGCCATCAGCATCCATGCTCGTGAGCAAAATCTCACCAGCGCCACGCTTAACCACTTCCTGCGCCCACCACAGAGCATCAATCCCCGTATTCTCGCGCCCACCGCGTACATATACATCCCAACCAAAATTATCAGGATCTTGCCTGCGTCTGGCATCGATCGCCACGACAATGCACTGATTACCAAAGCGATCGCTACTGCGATTAATTAAGTCAGGATCGCTTACTGCCGCCGAATTGATGCTGACCTTATCCGCACCTGCTCTTAAAAGCTCACGAATATTGTCCAAATTGCGGATACCGCCGCCGACGGTGAGGGGAATAAATACTTGCTCAGCAGTGCGATAGACCACATCTAAAATGGTGCTGCGATCTTCGTGAGTGGCGGTGATGTCTAGAAACACCAGTTCATCGGCTCCTGCAAGGTTGTAAGCCTGTGCTAGCTCGACTGGATCGCCAGCATCCTTAAGATCGACAAAGTTTATGCCTTTGACAACTCGACCTGCTTTCACATCTAGACAAGGCAAAATCCGTTTCGCTAGCATAATCTCTCTTCAACTTTTTCAAAATCATAGCAAGTCTGCATATTTTAACGTGTTTTATTGCTTTCCCTCGAAAACAAGGGGCTTAAGCCCCTTGTCTGTTCTTCACTATTTTGCGGTGAGTTCAGGAAAAACTAACGGCTCGTTTAAAGTCTGGCTCATGTTGCCAATAATCGCTTGCAAGTAAACGCGCAACTGCTGGAATTTGGTCACATTGGGCTGATATGTACCATCGGTTTCTAGCTCGAATAATCGACCAGCAAATAGTTCATGACTAAGGGTGGGATCTTCCAAAATTATTGAACTTTCTGGTTCTTGCCAAGGGAATAGACCTTCAGGCAAATCGCCTTGCAAAATGCTCAAGATGCGATCGCGACACACTTTGATATTAATGCCGCGCATTTGTAATTGCTGAAGCAGTTGATTGGGATTAATTGATTGGGTGAGATTGAGGCGACAAATCTCTTGCAAGAGGAAGTAATCAGAATATTGCTGACGCGCCACGTCTTGCAAATTAGGATAGAGCGGCGCGATCGCTAAACCATTGGCAACTACAGAAGTCGCTAAGGGATCGATCTTGGCATTGGGTAGCTTTTGCGATAGCCAACGCGATAGCAAGGGAATATGCATCGTGCTGCCCAGCAATAAAACTTGACCCACATCTTCACCGAGAATCCCTGCATTGCTGATAATCGTATTCAGTTCGCGATTGAGCCGTTGGATAAATGGTTGCAAAATCAAGTTTTCTAATTCACGACGCAAGACCAGAAGCGGTTGTCCCATTATCTCTTCATTCCAACTATCCAAACCAACATCTTCACCAAATGTGACTTTGACGCGATCGGCTAGTTCCAACATTTGTTGACCAAGATCGGAACTTAATAAATATTGCTGAAGGAGAATACGTTGCTGTGGTGCAGAAGCGCCGATTTCTGGCAAGCTGAGATGATCGAAATTGCAGAGATGGCGGTTAGGATTGGTAATTAACTGCCAGTGCGGATAGAACAACTCCATCACAATATCTTGACTGATGCTAAGCCCTGCGTAGTCGAGACTGCGAATATGCAGCTTAGAGCGATCTTTAACATCGCTAAGTCCCTTGGTTAAACAGAGACTAGTTGTTACTGCTCCTGCGTCAATTAAGAGCGTAATTTCTTGAGAAACTTTCTGATCGTGTAGCAAAGATAAAACTGGGGCGATCGCCTGATCGACTGCCATCACTTGTTCGGCTTGGCTAACTAGCCCCGCCTTGAGAACTGCTTCACGGACATTGAGAATATAAGTATCTGACCAGTTCGCAGGGTAGCCAAAAACAACGCCACTCAGCTTCAGTAAAATCAAACCAAGATCAGGAAGTTTAGGATGATTGGCGCGAGTTTGAATTTGTTCCAGTAGATTTTTGAGTGCGGCAATTAACCAACGTAAGCTTACTTGGTTGGGATCTGACCATTGGATGATTGGTTGCCATGTACTTACGCCGCGATAGGGTAAGCCCAGCTTCAGAAATTGCTTGAAATGCACAAGTGCCACTTCGCCATTTTCGAGTCCAGTACCCTGCGATCGCTTAGTGAGAATCCGAATATCTTTTGTCATCGGATCATCCAGACTATGATCGGCATTCCAAACTATTTTGCATGGCATCTCATCAGCGTCATCAAGGTAGAGAGAATATACTCGCCCAGTATTAGCATTGAGCAAGCTCGCCCGAATTGCCGTACTCCCAAAATCAATTCCTAAAATCCAAGCATCACTCAGGCTATAAACTTCTTTTTCAGGTGGAGGGGGAATCAGCGCCACACTCCGTGATTCCAATACTAAGGAGTCAATATCGAAAACATTATCATTAGTGTCACTGATTGGTGCTACCGATGAAAGTCCAAGCTGCTCGCGGCGATCGTCAAGTAATGGTTGATTAAAATTAAATGAGTTCAAATCCTTTAGCAAATCATCCCATTGATTATCATTAACATCACTCTGAGACTTATTTTGATTATCATTTTGTGAATCCGCAAACTCATTGAGCAAGAAATCTTCAGAGTCATTCTCTAAATCAATGAAATCTGCGATCGCTTTCGCTTCATTTAACGATCTTACTGAAGAATTTAGCGGTGAGCCCTTTTCGGTAATATCGGCAAAATCATTCAGTTTGCTATATTCCAAAGAAGCAAAAAATTCATCTGCGGATAGGTTTAAAGCTTCAAAATTATCGTTTTGAGGTTTGTTAGTAACTGGCAGCACTAGATCAGATTGCATCTGATCTAGTGCCATGCTCCAATCATCATTTTCTAATTGAGTAATATTTTTTTCGACAACTGGTGGCACTCTCTCGATCGCCACAAATCCAGTTGGTGCTAGCGTATTGATAGAATTTACAGGCGCTATCTCAACAAAACCTTGTAAAATCGTATCTAATTCTTCTTCTATGGATTCCATCGGCTCAAAAGAACTAATCTGAGGAAAATTAATCTCAGCAGAGTCAATCGGCTCTTGCATTGTCTCTGCACCAAGATCAAGACCGTCATAGCCTTCACTTGCTGGAACTTGCATGGTTGTGTCACGTTCTTCTAATTCAGTCACACCAAATAACAGCGCCTCAAGATTGCTCTCATAATCTAGATCATCAAAATTAGTATCTATTTCCAGACTAGTTAACCTTTGATCAATTGCTTCAGGCGATCGCACAAACAACTCATCTAGTTCATCACTGGTGTCAAAGGGAGTTGCTTGTGAATATTTAGCTGCATTTTTAGCAATTACTTCCGCAAAAATTGCATCATCCCTATCGTCAATATTAGATGGTGGTATAGATGATGCATTAAATGGAAGAGACAAGTCGTTACTCTCATCATCTTCTTTTGTGTCAAACAAAGAATCAGGATCATCAAAAATTTCAGGAATCTCGTTGGATGCCGCCGCAAATGGAGATAACTGCAAGTCAACATCATCCACGACAATTTCTGATTGTTTATTGGTGCGATCGGTATTAGCAGCATTTCTATCGCTTGTCTCTTTGACTGAGATATCGATGATTGTGGGATATGCTTGTGACGCTTCAGTTTCCCAATCGATTAAAGCATAGGGAGTATTACGAATAAACTGGTCAATACTAGCGGCGATCGATGGATTGGAGTCAGTCCCAGAATCAAGACGCTTCAGATCAGAATTTAACTCATTAACTAATGAGTCTTCCCATTCTGCAAACTCATAATCATCTATATTTTGATTAGTGAGTAAAATTAGTGACTCGTCTGAATCATCAGCCTGATCGCTAAGAGAATTATTCAGAAACTGCTCAATTTGGGATTTTATGCGCTTGTCTTGAACATCTTCAATTGTATTTATTGTACTTAGGTCTATCTCAGAAGATCCAATAGAACCAATTTGAGAGTTATTAAAAATATCTTGATCAGATTGCAAATCATTGAGCGTTAATGACTGAGATTGCGTCTGGGTAGGCAATTTTGCCATATCAAGGTCTTCATTACCCAGCCATAACAATAAATCCTCATCAGCAGACACATCAAGCAAATTTGTCGTGAAATTAGGTCGATTACTACTCTCTTCCAACCATGCCAAAAGTTCAGGATCGTCAATTGTCTCTCCAGACTCACTCACTGCTTCTACAGGGAAATTTGACGCAAGCAACTCAAGATTATTACTCTCTTCTTCGCTATTTCGGATCTCAGTTAGTGGCTCATCAAATCTTTCAATGATTTGGGTCGTAGACACTACATCAAAATCAGGATTCAACTCGCGAGCGGCGATCGCACTTTGAGGATCGAGAATAATGCTTGTACCGAAGTCTGCTAGATCGCTCAAAGGGTCAGGCTGTGTTTCTGTAATTGACTGCTCAAATAGTGTGTCAGTGGGCGCGTCTAATATACTTTCCAATTCAGAAATTTCTGATTCTATAAATTCTTCAGCATTGTCGATAGAAATATTCAGGGCCTCATCATCTACAGGACTTTCGACATCATTTTCTAGCTCTGACGATAATAACTCATCACTAATACTTTCTACTTCTAGAGGTTTGGTTACAACTTCAAGAACCTCAACCTCAATAGTTGATGATTCAAGCGGTTCGATGATTGGTTCGGCGATCGCTTCACCAAACTTATCCCCAGCTAATAAAGCGTTAATCAGATTTTCATCAGCAGGCTCGATAAAAGTCTCCAGATATCGGCGGGGAATATCGTCTGGTAATTCAGGCAGAGTGTTGGCAGGCGATGACACCGCAGCCGCGCTTGACGACTCAATCCGATCAACTAAGGCGCTAATCAAGGCTTCACCCTTCTGCTCAAGGGTTTCCATATAACCAAGCTTAGTCGCGATCGCAGTCTGGTAGCCTTGGATGTCCTGTTCTAGCGATCGAAATGTGGCATTAAACATTTGATCTAGATTTAGCAAAAAGCGATCGGTTTGCTCCTGCACCTTGTTCGCCAATTCTTCTTGTGGTGCTTCTGGGTTAGTCGTACCAATTGCAGACAGCGAATCAGAAACCTGATCGCGCACATAGCTGTCAACTGATCGGAGCGATCGCTCTAAGGCTTCTTGCTGCGTAGTTTGAAATTCTTGAAA
Organism: Pseudanabaena sp. CAN_BIN31; assembly: GCA_026785865.1. Taxonomy (GTDB): domain Bacteria; phylum Cyanobacteriota; class Cyanobacteriia; order Pseudanabaenales; family Pseudanabaenaceae; genus Pseudanabaena. Next base: position 206 of record JAJAZG010000237.1, on the reverse strand, counting down.
CTGTTGCATCCAAGTCACGCGGTCAGATTCTAGCTGCGAAATTTCTGCGTTTAACTTTTGTTTTTGTTGATTTAAACTAACTAATTCTTGGCTTATTTGCGATCGCTGTTGAGATTCGACAATTTTATTTAAATTCGCCGAAATTTCACCTACCATCAGCGCCCTCTCTACGGCGAGAGTTTGGCTAACTACTTGTTGCACTGATT
>JAJAZG010000236.1 GCA_026785865.1 Pseudanabaena sp. CAN_BIN31 | reverse complement strand
GCATTGTGTCAGAATGGTAAAATTAGGAGCGATAACCAAGCTTTTAGTAAACAAAATAACTTTTAAAAACCGCAGGGCTTGCGGGGTTAGTCTGTGGAGCGAACATAAGACCTGATAGAGATTTCTCTAAACGGCTGTTGCTAAGAAGCAGAAAATCTAAGAAGTGATTCTTGGAATCTCAGCCGCTTCAGCGCTGAGAGCATGTCAACTTGACGAATCCGAACGCGCATACAGCGCCTTGCGCCGACATAAAACCCAGATAATTTTTTGAAAGTGCCGCGAGGCGGCACTTTCAAAAAATTATCTGGATTATGCAAACTCTCGATAGGCTGTACTCATAAAAAAATGCGGTGCGAAGCGCCGTTTTCTTTTGCAGAACTTGTTTGCAAATATGCTATTCTGACTTAGTGGGAATAAACAAAGAATTTATCCAACCAAATAAATATGTTCATAAAAGTAGTCTTTATTGACTAGATTTTTCATGAGTTGTTTTTTGTCAGATATATATGCAAAGGGATATGCGTATGTAGTTGAGCCTCGATGAAAATAGTTGAGTCACAAATATATTGATCGCCATAGACCCTGCGTATTTTCAAGAATGCCTCGTTATTCATGCTCCCCCATGAAATGAGGCAGGTTGTGAGGTGCAGCTATCCACGCTACATATTGCGATATCTGTGCCTTACTTTTGCCATAAATTTTTTTGTTTTTACACCGCTTTACAGAGACCTCGCTATGCAAGGTCTCTCTTTTAATCTTTTCTGATATTGCCAACTCTCACCCAGCCTTCTTCTTTGGTGTTTTCATTTCTGACATAAAGCCATTCGCGATCAGGAGTTTCTTTTATTACCGCAACCTTGGTATTAAAGTCTGCACCACCAACATTTTTGGCAGATTGACTGGGATCGGCGCGAAACACTAGACCAATGCTGGCATTCACCTTGCCCTGATATTTTGCGTCAGTAGGTTTTGGCTTGGGTTTGACAGTTGGTTGAGGCATTACTGGCGCTTTCATCTCCGCGATCAGTGATTTTGGCGCAGGCGCAGCTTTAAGATCGTTAGTAAAAGAAGGTCTTTGGGGATGTTTCTGATAAGGCAAAATAACGTAGTACCAGCCTGTTGCGACAATCGCCCCAATCAGTCCTAGGCTAAAAGCTAAACTCGTACCCGATTTTGCAGTCTCTGGAAATCTCATTAAGGCGAACTAAAATCGATGATTGGTTGAATAGATTACCCTAAGTTCTCCAAATTTAACAGAAATTCTTTAAGTAAAAAATATTAGGAATCGCTAAGCGCTTCCTAATATTTTTTTAAATTATTGTTTCTGATCCGATCGCCCCATCATTACTTACCCACGCAATTTGCGAAATACCACGCGATCGCGCATGATCGCGCACCAATTCTTCGGCGCGAAATTCTAGCTCTAACTCGATCGCTTCAATATCTGGATCTTGACGTAACAAGGCGGCATGGGCAAAGGCGGCTTGCATTGCATCAGGAGTTTTGGCAACGACTAAACAGCTAGAAATCGCGAGAGTTTGCGGTAATCGCGATTGCAATGCTTGTTGTAAGTCTTCAAGATTGAGGCAAAAGCCAACACTGGGATAGCTGACCTTTTGGGGATGGTAGACACCGAGAAGGCGATCGTAACGTCCGCCTTGAGCGACTACATAATTATTGCAAGCAACTTCAAAAATAATACCTGTGTAATAGTCAAAGGTTTGCATGAAGCTGAGATCGAGAATTAGGCGATCGCCTGAAGTTAGTCCCGTACTTTCCCAGAGATCGATTAACGACTTCAGGTAATTAATTTCACCTGTTAATCCTGATGTCCATGCACTATTCGCTAAGCGACTCAAGACATCTTTGGGATTGCCACGCAGATCGACTAGTTCGAGGGCATAGCCTTTGACATCGGCGGGTAAGTCCATCTCGGTGATGGCAATGCGATCGAGACTAGCGAGACATTGCCGCACTTTGGCGCGATACTGCTCTGGCAGTAGGTCGAGCAATGCGCCTGTTAATCTGGCATCGCCAAGGATGATTTGCCAATCTTGCAGTTCTACGCGATCGAGGCTTTCGGCTAAGAGCATCAAGATCTCGCCATCGGCTAACAAACCTGACGCGCCTAGTAGCTCTACGCCTGCTTGAAAGGATTCTTCTGAGGTGTTATTCGCTCTGCGCCGAAACACATTGGCGTTGTAGTAAAGTCGTTGCGGACAGGTAGCCACATTCTGCCCCAAACGAGTGGCATAGGCGCGGGCGATCGAGGCGGTAAATTCGGGGCGCAAGCCTAAAATATCGATGCTGTTGCTATGCAGTTGGATTACGGATTCAGGATCGACGGCTCCACCTGCGGTAAGCGATCGCAGATGTTCGACAGTTGGGGTAATGATGCGTTGATAGCCCCATGACTGAAAAACCTGTTGAACACGACTTTCGATCCAACTCTTTTGAGCAACATCTAGGGGAAGTAAATCTTTTACGCCAGTTGGCAGTTGATGCACCATACAATTCTCTTAGCCTTCACATGCCATCCTACCGTTAATCTTTGCAGAAATATTGTCCAGTTATTAACTGAATGTTACGTGGAAAGAAAATGCACCACATCCCCCAACCCCTTCTCCTTGCAAGGAGAAGGGGAGCCAGAATTGTTTCTTGTTCCCCTCTCCTTTGCAAGGAGAGGGGCTAGGGGTGAGGTTTTTAGGAGCTTCCACGTAACATCAGTTGTCAAGTCTGGTCTGAGCGCAAAGCGCTACATGTTAAAATCGCGATATCTGCGATCTAGTGGCTAAAGTATGCCCAAAACTAATGCGGCTTAATGTATGACTCCATTACCAAAATATCGACCAAAACAGTTGTCGCTAGGGCCGTTAGAGTCTGAGATCCTGAATATTATTTGGGACAGCGCAAGGCTCAGTGCAACCGATATTCACGATCGCATTTTGACTAATCCTGATCGCGAATTAGCCTATGGATCGGTGATGACCGTAGTGCGCCGACTGGAGCAGAAGGGCTGGATTGATTGCCAAAAAGAAGGGCGATCGCTCCATTGGCAAGCACGAATTTCTCGCGAAGAAGCACAAGCATTAACTGCTTATCACCAACTCAATCGTTTTTTAGAAATTGGCAATGCCGATATAGTCGCCGCTTTTGCCAACGATCTCGATTACGCCAGTATGGACAAACTCGAAGCGATCGCCGCCCGTCTCCAAGCTATGCGTCAATCGCGAGAACAATCACAGGAAGGTTAAGCCCATGCCCTTTTTTTCTGTACATTTTGTGATGATATTTGGATCGCTCTTCCTAGCTTGGGGATTGCGTCAAAATAGCGGTGACGCATACCCAGTAAGCTGGCAAATTCGTTGGCAGAAGGCGCTAGTGTGCTTTGTATTGCCACCATTATTGGTAGTGATGACCGCGATCGCAGTCTTGTGTATGGGAGCCGAAGGACAAATGATCGGTTTGCAAGCAGGACGACTTAGCTATGCGATCGCTTTGATATTTTTGATTTATAGCGTTTTTCGATCTGGTCAATTAGCATGGATTGGTTGGCAATCTTTACAAAAAATTCAAAATCTCGTTGTTGATCTACAGCCTGCAAACCTGATTAGTGAACCTGTAAAACTGCTAAATATGCCGATGCTATTTGCTGCTCAAATTGGTTTTTGGCGATCGCATCTTTTTGTGAGCCAAGGTTTGCTCGATAGCCTTGATGCTGACCACCTCGAAGCTGTGTTATTGCATGAACGCGCCCATGCATATTACCGCGATACATTTTGGTTTTTCTGGCTCGGATGTCTGCGTCAAGTGATGCCTTGGTTACCAAATACGCAAGCCCTATGGGAAGAATTATTGCTACTGCGCGAGCTTCGCGCCGATCGCTGGGCTGCTCAATACGCAGATGGTTTGCTACTAGCGGAGTCATTATTGGCGATGGTCAGTAGCAACATGCATCCAACGCCAACATTTGCAGCTGCCTTTGGCGCAACTAATACTAGCGATCGCTTAGAAGAGCGCATTAATTTTTTACTTTCTGAACCCGAACCACTGCCCCAATTTTCTTGGCGATCGCTATTTTGGATCGGCTTTTCTTTATTACCACTGACCGTACTGCCTTTACATAATTGACCTAATAAAAACCACAACTTTTTCGGTTTTAAGTAGATGTCGTGCAAAGCACCGCCTCCATTTTTTGGGTGTAAAGTATTAGATAAATCAGATCGCCTCCATCACCTAGCCATGGGCAACGCGAGTAGAAATGAATCAGCCCAAAGAGCCAAAACCACAATTTATTCGCATTGATCGAGGTATTAGTCAGATGAACTACCCCACCCTGCTGCGCGAAGATGGGGTTTCTAAATTCCCATCCAGCAAGGAGTGTTTTTTACGCTTCGCCGAGCCAAGTTGCGCCATCCCGCCACAATGCGTAGGGGATGGAGTAGAGCTAGGCTCTCCACGTTTGACGATGCTCGTTCCGAACACCGTAGAATCATATAAAACCCAGTTGAGCATGACTTGCGCCGCCGCTACATCACGATCTGCTGTGTAGCCACATTGCAAACAAGTATGAACACGCTCACTGAGTTCTTTTTTCTGCTGATGACCGCAATTAGGACAAGTTTGAGAAGGTTTTACCTTCTGAGTTGGAATCTCAATATATTGCCCACCCGCTTCAGTAACCTTGTACTCAATAGCCGATTTAAGCATACCGATCCCAACGTCAAGCATATTGCGGTTTAGCCCAGTTTTCTGAGCCTTACGCTTACTACCTTTCTTTGCTTTGCGAGTCATATTTTTGATGGTCAGTTTCTCGGTTGCAATTAGGCTATTACCGCTAACTATATTGCTAGAAACTTTATGCATCCAATCGTCTCTTTTTCTCGCAACCTTTCGAGTAAGTTGAGACACCTTATTCTGCGATCGTTTCCAACCCTTAGAAGCTTTGATTTTCTTCTTGCGGTTAGGAGAGCGCTTTCTACGTTTTTCTTTATTGAGAGCCTTAATTTCCTGAGCGGCTTTTGCCAAGAATTTAGGAGCATCAATAATTGTGCCATCACTCATCGCAACAGCATGGGTAACACCAAAATCCAAACCAATGACACCGTCACCAGTTTCACGCACCACCTCACAATTTACCGTGATTGATGCGTACCATTTGCCATGACGCAGAACGATGGTGCAAGTAGTAGGAAGTCCCCACTGTCTTGCTAGCCCGCGCATCTGAATCTTGCCAAGTTTGGATAGATCCAAGTAGCCATTTACACCATCAGTTAAAG
>JAJAZG010000235.1 GCA_026785865.1 Pseudanabaena sp. CAN_BIN31 | reverse complement strand
GCTGTAGCGCACGCGCAGCGTGCGCTACAGCTTTTTGGGTTTTAAGGTTTCTTTTGCCCAACTACTTATCTAGTTCTAGCGCGACGTAACCTGATCTTGATAAAAAAACGTATCGCGTTTTTTTATCAAGATCATTAGTTTATGTATACGCCTCAATCAAGCCATGTTGTAGCGCGTAGCGCACTAACTCCGTGCGGCTGCTTGTGCCAGTTTTACCAAATAAACGGCTAACATATTTCTCAACATTACGAATGGTTGTACCAAGGCGTTTTGCAATTTCCTTATTCATCAAGCCCTCAACCACAAGCTCTAACACGCTCTCCTCACGAGGAGTAAACTCAATTTTGATCGGTGGTGGGGTGACGTTGATCGCTGGTTTTTGTTTGAGCAAAGCCTTGATTTCGGCAAGTTGACCCGCCAGATCGGTTATTTCGGAAGTATTGCTGTTAGCAGTAACCGCTTGCATCGCTCGACGCGCAATTAAATTTTCGGCGATCGCCACCAACTCATCAGGGTCAAAGGGCTTAGACAAATAGGCATCACAACCCGCGTTATAGCCCTCAATCCGATCCTTGGTCATGCCCTTGGCTGTCAAAAACACGACGGGCAAATTTAAAAACCGCACATCTTCGCGCATTTGTCTCAGAAATTCATATCCACTCACCTGCGGCATCATGATGTCCGATATGACGAGATCGGGGGTGGTTTGCTCTAGCAGTTGCCATGCGTCCCGCGCATTATTGGCAACTTGCAACACAAAGCCACTATCTTCGAGATAGGCTTGCACCGCCTCTCTGAGCCCTGGTTCATCGTCTACAAGTAGGATATGTCCTGACATAATAATTTTTGATTATCCTTTCATGATGCGATCGCAATATTAACTACTACTATATATCTGAAGTTATCAGAATATGGGTGACCTGGGATTTGAACCCAGGACCAGCGGATTAAGAGTCCGATGCGCTACCACTGCGCCAGTCACCCGTGATTTACTCTTGTTTTGTTTAAGAGCGGCTTATATCTTAGCAAATGTTTGTATAAATGCGTGACAAAAAAAGGTCATTATCAAAAATAAAAACTCAATTAGCTAAACCTATGACCCAAAGCTCAGCGCTCTTACCGCCTCAATCATTGCAAAGCCATTGGCAATGGGCAAAAAAAAATCTTTTTAGTAGTTGGTTCAATAGCTTACTTACAGTTTTTTGCATTTGGCTGTTATATCAACTTGTGAGTAATGTCTGGATTTGGGCAACGACTAAGGCGCAATGGACGGTAGTTAGTAGTAATTTACGACTATTTTTAGTCGGGCTTTATCCTGTCGAGGAGTTTTGGCGCTTGTGGAGTGTTTTGGCGATCGCGGGCTGTTTATCAGGAATCTCATGGGGACTATGGGGCAGGTTTAGCCGTTTCGTGGCGATCGCGATCGCATCTTTATCAATAGCCCTTGCGATTTTGCTACCTGTTGATGGCATCTCGAAAATTTTGACTTTATCGATTAGTGGGGCGATCGCTCTAGGTTTTACGATCGGGCAACAATGCAAACGCTTTACCCAAAGTTCTCTCGTTTTGGCGATCGCATGGCTGGCAACTTTACCAATTTCCCTATGGCTAATTGGCGGAAATTTGGGACTAACGGCTGTTGATGTAAATGTGTGGAATGGATTAGTTTTAACCCTGATCGTCGCGATATCTGGAATCGTATTTTCCTTTCCGTTGGGGGTTTTACTGGCTTTAGGAAGACAAAGCACCTTACCTGTAATTAAATGGTTTTGTATCTTCTATATTGAAATTGTGCGGGGATTGCCATTAATCGGCATTTTGTTTATGGCGCAAGTGATGCTGCCTTTATTTTTGCCAGCAGGACTAGAAATAGATCGCGTTTTGAGAGCGATCGCCGCTTTTGTCTTTTTCAGCGCCGCCTACCTTGCCGAAAATGTGCGCGGCGGTTTGCAGTCAATCCCTAAAGGTCAAGCGGAAGCTGCGAGAGCATTGGGATTAAGTACACCTCTAACAATTACTTTAATCGTCTTACCTCAAGCTCTCAAGGCTTCGATTCCTGCGATCGTTGGTCAATTTATTGGCTTATTTAAAGATACTTCTCTAGTAGCGATCGTGGGATTAGTCGATCTCATGGGCGTATCCCGAACTGTTTTGTCTCAGCCCGAATTTATTGGACGCTATGCCGAAGTCTATCTATTTGTCGCTTTAATATATTGGATGTTCTGCTTCTCTCTTTCTCAAGCTAGTCAAAAACTAGAAAAAAAGCTGCAAAATTAACGCCAATAATTATGTAAGCATAAAAAACCTTAAAAGCCCAAAATCTGTAGCGAACGCGCAGCGTTCGCTATAGATTTTGGGCTTTTGGTTTTTATGTCCCGATCGCTTCTCAATTCTTAACCTTTGAGATCGCATCAACAATCATCATCTCAAGTTTGCGATTAGGCGATCCGCTAGAGCTAAAAATCTTGATAACTTAGCCAAGACAAACAACCCACCCGAATATTTAAATCCTTGCTGTAGTGGTATATTCCAACTAGTCGAGATGCTATTAGCTTTGGTTGATCGATAACAAAGACAAGAGATTAGTTAGCTGAAGCTTTCTTAAAAATAATAATAGTCCGATCGCTATTTCGGGCGATCGTTTCGGGAATATTGCCATGCAAGATTTGCTGTAAAAAGCTTTCACCACAGGCTCCCAACATAATTACATCGCTGCGTTGCTGATTGGCAAGATCAACGATCGCATCGGCAGTTGATTTAGAACAAATTGAAATCTTGCCAACGGAATATCGCATTGAATTGTATAAAGAGGCGGCATATTTGTCTAAGAGTTCAGAACCATTTCCTTTACTATCGGGAGAAAAAACTTGGCAAAGATAGATTTCGGGATAAGCAGAAAGATTTATCAATCCTGAAAGTAATAATAATGCTTGCTCAGTATTTTGTCCTTCAGCAACTGGAACCAACCATCGGTCGAAGGAAATGCAATCTTTTTTAAATTCTCGGTTGAATGGATTGGAATTTTGCAAGCGATCGCTAAATTTCACCAACATCACATCGCAATCTACTTGCCCAATGACAATATCGACCGTATCGCCCAAAATCCGTTCGGGCGAGTCAGGATATCCGTGCCAGCCGATCGCTAGCAAGTCGGTATGGCGATCGGCTGCTACTTCTGCAATCGCGTGACCGATATCATGGGCGATCCTTACCTGCGAGTGCATGGGAACTTGCATGAGTTCTGCCGCCACAGATGCCGTGTGAAATAATGCCAAGCTTAGGTTTAAGTCTACGGGTGTTTCAGATAGAGAAAGATGGCGATCGAGGTGAATAACATGCAAACATTCTAATTCGTAATTTCGCTCCTTCGCGATCGCCAAAGCCATCTCCAGCATGTAAACAGCAGATTGCGGATTGCTCAATGGCAAAAGCAATCTCCCCTTACCTGTCGCCGTACCACGTCTCTGATAGACAAGATAGGAAGGTTTAGTAGTTTGAGAACTAACCCCGCGCAATCGTTGTGCTTGAGCGCGTAAAATATCGCTGCGAGTAATGATTCCGATCAACTTGTGGCGCTCGATTACTGGTAATCGTGAGAGTTTGTAGTAAGAAAGAAGATAGAGAACTTGCGAAAGGCTCTCTTCAGGCGCAACCGCAATCAATTTCTGTGTATAGATCTGAGAGATTGGCATATCTCCAGACAGGTTTCTTTCACCTGCTTTAGCTAAGTCTATCTGCGTGATAATGCCAACCAAGTTATCGCCTGCTAGAACTGGAAACCCCCGATGTCGCGATCGCGCGAATGTCTGAATCGCCTCATCAATACTCATGCGATCGGGCAATGTCTCAACTTCTCGCTGCATTACATCAGCCGCCCTCAGTCCATCCCACAATCCTTCTGTTACAGCTTCTGACTGAAGATGAATTCCTTTCAATCCTAATAAGCGAGTATACAATGAACTTGGAGCGTATTTTTCAGAACACAAGTAGGCGATCGCGCTTGTAATCATCAATGGAAGAATAATATTGAAATCCATCGTAATCTCAAAAACGATTACAAAAGCCGTGATCGGAACTTTTGCCACAGCGCCAAAAAAAGCGCCCATTCCTGAAAGCGCATAGGTTGCTGGCGTTCCCATTCCCAACCATGCATGTTCCAAATTTCCGACTAATGACCCCAACGCCGCGCCTAATATCAAACTAGGCACGAATAGACCGCCTGAAGTCTCGGCACTACAGGCAATTAACGTAAGCGCAAATCTGACAACAAACGTCCCTACAGTAACTAACCAGTCCGATTGCCCATTTGCCAAAAAGAGTTGCAAGCCAGCGCTGTCGCGAAAGTCACTCGGTAACATGGCGATCGCGATCCCAGACAAACAGCCCGCGATCGCGATCCGCCATGACAATGCCATCTTAAAAGTCTGGCGATTCCATTTTGTGACGACAATGACGCTGTTGTTAAATAATGCTGCAAAAACGCCAACGATAAGACCTAAAAGTAATAGAAAAGGAATTTCTTGAGCGAAAAATTGAACCTGATTGCTTGAGGGATTGAGATTTTGTCCTCCCAAAATCCGCGAAACTACGCCGCCAATAAAAGACGAAATAATCGCCGTACCTAGAGTCAAGCTAGATACATCATGCAGCAATTCTTCGATCACAAATAACACTCCAGCGATCGGCGCGTTAAACCCTGCTGCCAATCCTGCGGCTGCTCCCGCCGCAATTAGCTGGCGACGATTTTCGGGGGAGTTGGGAAGCCACTGACTAATTTGTCCTGCGATCGCAGCACCAATCTGAACCGTTGGTCCCTGACGACCAAGCGCAAGCCCTGAACCCAGCGCCAAAATGGTACTCGCTATTTTGACGATCGCCACTCGTAAATTGAGAGCGATGGGAATATAGCCGAGTGCGGCTTTGACTTGAGGAATTCCGCTCCCAGCAGCCTCAGGCGCGAATCTCTCGATCAAAAATCCTGATAAAAATCCGCCGATCGCGCCGATCATGGGAAGCACGATCCATGCAGGTAGTTGGCTCGCAAGCTGGATGCGCCATCCTCCCAGCCAACCAATACTCTGCTTCAGCATTACAGCAGACAAGCCTGCAACTAAACCGATCAAACAGGCTTCTAAAATCGCCAACTGCTTGGGGCTAAGCGATTTGAGTGGGGATGGTAATCCTAAAGCCATAAACCTATAGTCATAAATATTTGCTGAGTGTTGAAATAAAAATCATTTCCTCAATTTTACAGGAGGCGATCGCAATCTCACCCAACAACAAATATTCTTAAATGATTTGAAGTATTTTAGAAGGCGATCGCCTCAACAATCATTTTTTCAAGTTTGTTAAGGGGCGATCGTTCTGTTTTGTAACTATGAGGTGCGGTCGGTCTATGGCTATGGTGATCGATTCTTGATATCGAAGGTTGAAAATAGTATAATGACCGAGAAGCAATATTTAATAGAATAGACCTCTTGCAGAACTCAAAACGTGATACAGTTATGGGCTGGCTTGATTTAGGCTTTTCTGCTGTTTGATTGGCTCAATCTACAACTATGACTTGGATATAGCTGAGATTAACCAAACCCGTTACTCTACCATGAAATCAGTTCTGCAAGAGGTCTATTGATTGGGCGGAGACTCCTGCAATTCAAAAAGCGGCTTACGCAGCAAGGAGAACTGAAGAGTTAAGACGAGAACAGGCAGAATCTCTCATAAAAGTTGCAAATGAAGAATCTGCTTTGGCACATGCTGTAAATTGTTTTGTGTCAATCCAAAATCAACTTGCTTATAAATTTCCTGCATCGGAGCTAACAAAGTGAGCGAAATACATTGTTGGCAATTTTTAGTTAGTCGAAGTCAATTCTTGGGCTATCGAACTGTAGTAGCTCCTGATTTTATGTGCCAAGCTAACATAACTAGCCTTTTGGCAAAGTCAGCAGAAGGTGATTTGAACTATGGAAATACTGCTTATTATAGAGAAATTCATGGATCAAAAATTGGTGATCTAACGGGTCTTCTGAGTTTAAGGTGATAAGAGATGTTAATGAGAAAGGCAGGCTAAAAGTCTAGAGCGAAAATTAACAAAATTTACAAACCCATAAGCCTGACGCTTGATCAACTTAATTCGATTATTAATACCCTCCATGACACCGCTAGTGGTGCGATGTGTGAAGTAGTTACAAATACCGTCTAAATGTGTAGTAATAGTTTCGAGAACTTTACCATAAACACTATGGGCTTTTTTAATCCAAGCTTGTAATTGCTCATGTCCTTCTTCAGGAGTTTTGCAAGTCTCAAAAATATTTCT